>NZ_JAUBQE010000152.1:0-1217 GCF_036701115.1 Microcoleus sp. Pol1C5
GCGCCGCTGTTGTCTGTGGCGCTGTAGGTGAAATTGGCTCCTGTAAAGTTGCCAGTTGTTTGGAAAAATAGTTGCTGTAACTGTTGAGGCGTTAAAACTTGACCTGGTGTCACTGGTACGCCGCCGTTGGCTGGGTCTCCTAAAAACAGGACGGCTTGGTCTGGTGAGGGCAGGGTGTTGATGGTGTAAGAGACGATCGACCCGTCGGGGTCGCTGCCTCCCAATCCGGTGACTAACTGGCTGCTGTTGGGTCCGAGTCTGGAGTTGGCATTGTTAGCAACAGGTGGTTGGTTGTCAGTTGGAGTTGGCGTTGGAGTTGTGGGAGTTGGAGTTGTGGGAGTTGGAGTTGTGGGAGTTGGTGTGGGAGTTGGTGTGGGAGTTGGAGTTGGAGTTGGCCCTATCAGTCCATTCACAGTAGCGGTAGCGGGTGGACTGATAGCACCGCTGTTGTCTGTGGCGCTGTAGGTGAAATTGGCTCCTGTAAAGTTGCCTGTGGTGAAGAAAAATAGTTGCTGCAACTGTTCTGGAGTCAGGACTTGGCCTGCTGTGACTGGTACGCCGCCGTTGGCTGGATCTCCTAAAAACAGGACTGCTTGGTCTGGTGAGGGCAGGGTGTTGATGGTGTAAGAGACGATCGACCCGTCGGGGTCGCTGCCTCCCAATCCCGTGACTAACTGGCTGCTGTTGGGCCCGAGGCTGGAGTTGGCATTGTTAGCCAATGGTGGTTGGTTGTCAGTTGGTGTGGGAGTTGGGGCCCCCGGCCGCAAGATAGCCGCCACAGTAGCGACAGCGGGACTGGAGGCGCCACTGTTGTCTGTGGCGCTGTAGGTGAAATTGGCTCCTGTAAAGTTGCCAGTTGTTTGGAAAAATAGTTGCTGCAACTGTTCTGGCGTCAAAACTTGACCTGCTGTGACCGGTACACCGCCGTTGGCTGGATCTCCTAAAAACAGGACTGCTTGGTCTGGTGAGGGCAGGGTGTTAATGGTGTAAGAGACGATCGACCCGTCGGGGTCGCTGCCTCCCAATCCGGTGACTAACTGGCTGCTGTTGGGCCCTAGGCTGGAGTTGGCATTGTTGGCTAATGGCGGCTGGTTGTCAGTTGGAAGTATGGCCGCCACAGTAGCGGCCGCGGGACTGGATGCGCCGCTGTTGTCTGTGGCGCTGTAGGTGAAATTGGCTCCTGTAAAGTTGCCAGTTGTTTGGAAAAATAGTTGCTG
>NZ_JAUBQE010000112.1:2500-5452 GCF_036701115.1 Microcoleus sp. Pol1C5
TCTGCTATAATTGCCATCCGACGCAAGTCGGTGGCGGCTTATAGCGGGGTGAGCCAGGTACTTTTACCCTGAATACATAGGGGTTTAAGAGCAAACCCGGGGAACTGAAACATCTAAGTACCCGGAGGAAAGGAAATCAATAGAGACTCCGTTAGTAGTGGCGAGCGAACGCGGACCAGCCGAGCCTGGAAGAACGAGCAGAATGGTCTGGAAAGGCCAGCGACATGGGTGACAGCCCCGTATGCGAAGTTCCAAGGGACGTATCAAGTAGGGCGGGACACGTGAAATCCTGTCTGAAGATCGGGGGACCACCCCCGAAGGCTAAGTACTCCTTGCTGACCGATAGCGAACCAGTACCGTGAGGGAAAGGTGAAAAGCACCCCGACGAGGGGAGTGAAACAGTACCTGAAACCGGACGCCTACAAGCAGTCGGAGGGGCCTTGAGCCCTGACGGCGTACCTTTTGTATAATGGGTCAACGACTTGGTCTTACGAGCAAGCTTAAGCCGATAGGTGTAGGCGCAGCGAAAGCGAGTCTTAAAAGGGCGCATGAGTTCGTGGGATCAGACCCGAAACCAGGTGATCTAGCCATGAGCAGGATGAAGGTTGGGTAACACCAACTGGAGGTCCGAACCAACACCCGTTGAAAAGGGTCTGGATGACTTGTGGCTAGGGGTGAAAGGCTAATCAAACCTGGAGATAGCTGGTTCTCCGCGAAAGCTATTTAGGTAGCGCCTCGACCGAATACCCTCGGGGGTAGAGCACTGCATGGATGATGGGGGCCCACAGCCTTACTGAGTCTAAGCAAACTCCGAATACCGAGGAGTACTAGTCGGGAGACACACGGTGGGTGCTAACGTCCATCGTGAAGAGGGAAACAACCCTGACCTGCAGCTAAGGCCCCTAATTCGTGGTTAAGTGGGAAAGCATGTGGGACGGCCAAAACAACCAGGATGTTGGCTTAGAAGCAGCCATCATTTAAAGATAGCGTAACAGCTCACTGGTCTAGATAAGCTGTCCTGCGGCGAAGATGTAACGGGGCTCAAACCACGAGCCGAAGCTCAGGATGCACAGCGATGTGCGTGGTAGCGGAGCGTTCTGTGATATAGCTCATCATGTCTTATCTGCCGCAAGGCGGAGACGGACATGGAGAGCTTTCTGTGAAGCCGGGCTGTAAGGCATCCGGTGGAGAGATCAGAAGCGAGAATGTTGACATGAGTAGCGACAAACAGGGTGAGAAACCCTGTCGCCGAAAGTCCAAGGGTTCCTGCTTAAAGCTAATCTGAGCAGGGTAAGCCGGCCCCTAAGGCGAGGCCGAAAGGCGTAGTCGATGGGAACCAGGTTAATATTCCTGGGCCAGTGGGATGTGACGGATCGCAGATGTAGTTTGCCCTTATCGGATTGGGTGGGCTGCTGAGTGGTTCCTGGAAATAGCCCCACATGAGACCGTACCCTAAACCGACACAGGTGGACTGGTAGAGTATACCAAGGCGCTTGAGAGAACCACGTTAAAGGAACTCGGCAAAATGCCTCCGTAAGTTCGCGAGAAGGAGGCCCCATCAGTAGGCAACTATTGGTGGGGGGCACAAACTAGGGGGTGGCGACTGTTTACTTAAAACACAGGGCTGTGCGAAGCCGTAAGGCGACGTATACAGTCTGACGCCTGCCCGGTGCTGGAAGATTAAGAGGAGGGGTGCAAGCTCTGAATTGAAGTCCCAGTAAACGGCGGCCGTAACTATAACGGTCCTAAGGTAGCGAAATTCCTTGTCGGGTAAGTTCCGACCTGCACGAATGGCGTAACGATCTCCCCGCTGTCTCTAACGTGGACTCAGCGAAATTGAACTGTGTGTCAAGATGCACACTACCCGCGGTTAGACGGAAAGACCCCATGAACCTTTACTCCAGCTTTGCACTGGTATCAGGATTGTGATGTGCAGGATAGGTGGTAGGCATTGAAGCGGGGACGCCAGTTCTCGTGGAGCCTCCCTTGAGATACCACCCTTCGCCATCTTGATATCTAACCGCGGCCCGTTATCCGGGTCCGGGACCCTGCATGGTGGGGAGTTTGACTGGGGCGGTCGCCTCCCAAACAGTAACGGAGGCGCGCGATGGTTGGCTCAGACCGGTCGGAAATCGGTCGTTGAGTGCAATGGCAGAAGCCAGCCTGACTGCAAGACTGACAAGTCGAGCAGAGACGAAAGTCGGTCATAGTGATCCGGTGGTCCCAAGTGGGAGGGCCATCGCTCAACGGATAAAAGGTACTCTGGGGATAACAGGCTGATGATGCCCAAGAGTCCATATCGACGGCATCGTTTGGCACCTCGATGTCGGCTCATCTCATCCTGGGGCTGGAGCAGGTCCCAAGGGTATGGCTGTTCGCCATTTAAAGAGGTACGTGAGCTGGGTTTAGAACGTCGTGAGACAGTTCGGTCCCTATCTGCCGTGGGTGCAGGAGACTTGAGAAGAGTTGACCCTAGTACGAGAGGACCGGGTTGAACGAACCACTGGTGGACCAGTTATCGTGCCAACGGTAGTGCTGGGTAGCTATGTTCGGACAGGATAACCGCTGAAGGCATCTAAGCGGGAAGCCCCCTTCAAAACAAGGTCTCCCTTGAGAGCCGTGGAAGACGACCACGTCGATAGGCCAGAGGTGTAAGTGCAGCAATGCATTCAGCTGACTGGTACTAATTGCTCGATTGGCTTGATCTGATCCGGTAACAGCAAGGCAACTTGCCTTACGGATCGTCAAAAGCACGTATACGAAAACCTGGAACAACACTGATGTTTGGGGAGCCGTCGAAAGACACTCCCCGGTCTCTTCTCCGGTCTGGTGGTCATAGCAGGCATAAAACTCCCGATCCCATCCCGAACTCGGCCGATAAGTGTGCCCACGCCAATGGTACTGCGTCTTAAGACGTGGGAGAGTAGGTCACCGCCAGACCTGAAAAGAGAC
>NZ_JAUBQE010000034.1:0-87226 GCF_036701115.1 Microcoleus sp. Pol1C5
TTAATTGGGTCAACAGGTAAAAAATGAGTAAAATTACTCATTGACAACTTTGGTTTTAGCTTAACTTGTGAGTAATGCCTTTCAGCAGGTGCGATAATCCAGGCTGTCGCCTTCTAACTCTAGCAAGCGTCCGTCGAGTTCGCCTTGGCTTTTGCCGATCAACTCTTGAAAGCGGTTTATTGTTTTGGTAGCTGCTTCTAAATTTTTAGCATCTATCTTTAGGCTGAGAGGAATAATTGATTCTCCGTTTTGGCGGTGGCTTAATAAATCAGTGGGTAGCTTTTGTTAATAGTTTTTTATTTTTAACCGCTGATTAACACTGATTAACGCTAATGAGGGGTTTTGTTTAGTTATACCGCTTTTGGAATCTTTGCTGTGGGAAGCTTTCAGGGCAAATAACCCATTTTTAACCGGTTTGTCGCTATAGGCCGGAAAAACTTGTTGACATTTTAATTTACATCGTTTAGTGTAAACATATAAAATGTAAAACGCTAGGTGCTGTACAGTCATGGACTTTGAGGATATTCGTCAGTGGCAGGGAACTGCTGAGGCGATCGCCAAGGAACTTAAGCGCCAAATTGAGCAGCTTGGGTTGTCTGTGGAACCGCCTGCGGTTCGGACTGTCCGGCTGTGGAGATCGAAGCAGCTCTTGTCGCAACCCAAAGGGCAAGAATTTAGATTTCGCCAGATTTTGGAGGGATTGGCAGTGGCGCTGCTGCTGAAGCGGGGCTGGACACTGGCGGCGATCGCTCAAGTTTTACCCTCATTCCCGGACGCAACTTTGGAGCAACAAATTCTTGCCGAGGCTGATGGTCAAGACCCAACCTGGTTGCCACAAATGCAAACAACGACATTGCCATTACCCACAGGACACGCCAGCACGATCGATCTGGCTGAAGATACTGTTATATTGCTGGCCCAGGGAATTCTGCGACAGTACACAAGAATTCTCAATCGAGACATCGTTCGCCAAGACGATACTATGCCATCGGAACTTTATCGGGCTATGTGCAAGTTGGGCAGGCTATATATCGAATCCGGACAAAGCGATCGCGCGGCTTGCGTGCATACCGTTTTGGAACGTGCTAGATATCCCCTCGATCAGTGGGAATTAGATATTTTTTGTCACGCCGATTTTGACTCTGGTCAAGTAATTCTCATCGATCCAGACTTGCGAGTGCCAACCCCAGATTGTGCAGTAATTGCCAACAGTAAAGGTACTTTTGGCGAAGATAATATCATCGAACACCGCCTGTACCAACGGTTGCGCGAGGCAACTGAACGATTGGGGATTCGCCACCAGCACAAAGCTTATACGGCTTTGCGATCGCTATTTGGCCGCCGATCGCTCATCGGAGAACACCAACTCTTAGACTACTTACGTGACAACGATTTAACCCCTTTACAGGGAATGATTGTTGACACCTTTTTTGATAGCGTGCCGGATGTCTGGTTAATTGACGGACACGCTCATCGCTGCGCGTATTGCGGTACGCTGATGCGCCTCTATCCCAATAAAGAACTTTTTCCCGATGGGCGATGTCCGATTCGCCAATGCCTCGGTCACAACTCCTCAAAAGCAAAAGTTTCGGAGAAATTAGACCCAAACCAAGACCGCTTGCTCATCGCCCAGCCGCAAATTTTAACCTATTGGACTGGGCCGGCGATCGACGAATTAGCAATTTTTGATGCAGCCATAAAAAACGGACTCGATGCCGAACTTTACCCAGAATCAGACCAGTGCGATATCGGAATTAACCGTCGCAATATTGGTATTGATGCTAAATCATACACCAGTCCTGTCTCTCTTGCCTTGCGCCTCAATCGCAGCATCGGCGGGCTGGTTCACTACCGCCGCCGCATCATTGCCGTCAGCGACCAATTAATTGAGGAGCGGCCAGATTACCTCTCTACTTTCCAGTCAGTGCTCGATAAAAAAGGCGATGCTGCTACTCTGGCAATTCTGTCTGTTTCACAAGTCATTGAGTTGTTAAAGAAAATCAAATATGAGAATTAAACCGGATTTCTGGACGGGAATAGATCGCATTTGCTGGCTGTGTGTCTTGATGGCAGAATTTATCGAGACTAATTCCCTAGAATATGCCCCTTTAACGATATCGGGAATGGCTAGTATCATCAATGCACCCGCGTTGGCAAAAGCCCGCCAAGCCATTTTCAATATGCGCCTGATGTCGCTGGCTTACGTGACAGAACAGTCAGTGAAACACGCAGTTGCTATTTATAACGATCGCCACTACCGCAACAAAACTCAAGGAACCTATAAAATTAACTTAGAAACACTTCACTTTGAACGCACAGATCCCCTAGAAGACCCTTTAATTGCCAAAGCGCGTCAAATTCTGGGCCAGCCTTTAGCACACCAATTTTACAGCGCCACCTTTGCCGATCCCCGCCAGCAAATGGCCGTTGCTTTAGGTGAAGAAACAACAGCCGCGAGGGTGCCAATTGGGCCGATCGCAGCCCCGCTTGCACCGCGCCGCACCCATTCCCTCGCTCGCTTGCCGAAAGCAAAAATCCGCATTCCCCTTGCGGAACTGTACGAGTTAGCAGTTGAGATGGATGAACGCGAAGCAAAACACCCAGAAAAAAGACGGGGTAGCTGGGTACAACGGTTTGAACATTTTGCACTTAAGGTGCCAGAAAGTGGTAAGGGTTTGCGGGAAGAAACAGTCATCGAATTAGAAGGCATCAAGCACTTAATTGGACTGCCTGGATCGGGCAAAACAACTTTGCTCGTATTAATAGCGGTGTGGTTGGGAAAACGGGGTTATAAAGCGATGTTTGTGTTTCCCTCTATTGAAGTTGCCAGACAGTACATGGCAGAACTAGCATTTCATGAAATTAAAGTGGGAATGCTAGTCGGTCAAAGCGATGGAACTCGCCGCCGACACGCTGACAATATTGCCGAGGCGATCGCAGCATCAGGGGGAAATGGCGGCTTTGCCTATAGTTTGGAACAGGCAGAAACTTTTGGCTTAAATTGCGTCTTGCCTGCGTTTTCAAATGCTGATACTTCGATGTGGGAATTTGGTAAAGCACCCTGCAATGAAATTTTACAAAGCGGTGGCAAAAAAGGGCAAATGAAAAAGTACCTTTGTCCGGTTTGGACGATGTGCGGCCGCCACAAAGCACCCCGGGATTTGCTAGATGCTGATATTTGGGTCGGCCACGTTCTCTCAATGGATACTGAAGTTCCACCTCATGCTATTCGCGATCGCATTCGTTATTTTGAATTAATTGCCCGGACCTTCGATGTCGTAGTTTTTGACGAAGCAGATATGGTGCAATCAAATCTGGATGCTTACGGTGCTGCAACTTTAAAACTTTCTGGGGCGAAAGAATCTATCCATTTAGCCATTCAAGAACAAATTCACAATCGTTTTGCTCGTGGCGAAAATTATCGATTGTTCGATCGAGATGTAGAACTTTATAGCCGCGACCTAGCAGAATTTGGCAATCACAACACATCGTTAATTACTGCAGTTCAAAATATGCCCTCATCGCGAGTCGGCAAACGCTATGAGAATCAGTTATTAACCGTTCTGAGAATAGTCAGCGATTTGTTGGATGGCTATGAGAAAACTTCTAAACGCGATCGCCTTGACGAAGAGGAAGTCAAACAGGGATTTAGCAAAAGTCGAGCCTTGAAAGAATTCTGGGAAACGGCTGCTTACCATGCTTTTTACGATCGCACTGGCATTGAACCGCACGATCGGCTCAACCTGGATCTGTGCGCTCAAAGGCTGGGAATAAACTGCGACAGCCTCAAACAGCAGTGGGAAACTCAGATTCGTTATTTTCGCCGCTATTTAGCAGAGAATCTGATCGAACGGCGCGACAAAATTGTCAAAGAAATTGCCGAATTGTTTTTGCCTTTGTGTTTTAAGGATGGCACTGCATCAGGCGAAGCTCAGGATACAATTACCTTACTTGTTTGCGTCACTTTCGTGATTTTAGGCTATCAGCGGATCGTACCGGAAACGAGAACAATGGTAGCAGAAGGACTGATTCGGGAACCGATTGTCGAATCAACGGCAACGCCGGAACTGCGAACACTGATTCCTGAGAATATTTTGGGGTCTTTTTCGGGCGTGAAATACAGTTTCAAATCGGCACCAACTACTCGAATTCAAGCCCGCAATGTAGAACTGTCTTATATCATTTTTGTGGGCGCGCCTCGGATGTTAATGCACCGTTTTCATCAGTTATTTGAAGCAGATGGCGAACTTACAGGGCCGGCAGTTTTAATGACTTCCGCTACCTCATTTCTCGAAGCAAGTCCTGCTTATCACATTAACTCGGGGCCGGATTATCTGCTGCAACCGCGCCAAACAGAACACGATCCAAAAAAGAGCATTTACCGCTTCAAATGGCTGCCAGATCGCGAACGGGGCGATGAACCTCTCCGATATAGCGGTGCAGGCGAACTGCGCGATCGCAATTTAGAAAAAATGGTAGAATGGCTTGTGCAAGGAGGAAACAAGAAATCTGAAATTTACAAATCTATCCGCAAATTTGACCTGCAAAAGGGTATTTACCGCAAAGCAGCCTTAATTGTTAACAGCTACGAACAAGCTCGGAACGTTAAGAAATTTATCAACGATTACCATCCAGAAATCGGCAAACGAACCAAAGCAGTTGTTAAGTTTCTCAACAACGGAGAGCAACCCACAGATTTTGTTACCACGGCTCAGTGCGAGGCTTTAGGAGATGATGAAACTTGCGATATTATCATTTTTCCGATGTTGGCGATCGGTAGAGGCGTAAATATTGTTTTCACCAAAGGCCCCAGGAAACTCGATGCAGCCATTGGTACAATTTATTTCCTCACCCGTCCCCACCCCACGACTGACGATACACAACTTTTGTACAGCCTAGCCGGAAAAGCTACCCAAGAATTTAACAGTCGAGTTTTTACTGAAGCAGAAAACTTGCCAGCAATTTCTAATACTTGGAAACAGTCGAGAAAACACCTCTGGAAAACGGCGAACCTGCTGTTGCGCGAACCTCTCATGGCTAGCCGTTTGGGTGAAGATTTATTTAAACCGTTTACGGCAAATCAGATGGTGGGAATTTTGCAAACTATCGGGCGCGGGATGCGAAATGGGTGTCCGGTACAAGTTTACTTTGTCGATGCAGCTTGGGCTATTAAATCTACTAAAAATGAACCTGACTCCGGGCGGGACAGTATGCTAGTTCAGATGCGAATTATTTTAGAAGAATGCCTCAAGCATCCCGATCCAGTGATTCGAGAAATATATCAAGAACTTTACTGGGCATTTCTTGATCCCTTGCGGCGCATTGATGGCGTAGTTTACCCGCCAAGTTTACGGAATTCAGAAGGTTTGACAGAGGAAGAAGACGATTTTGATGATTTTTCACCTTTATTGGAGATGTAACCATGAACGACGAAATTTTTGACAAAATTGAATTCGATGATGACGGCGAAGCAAAGGAAACTACTATTATTGGAGATGCAACCATGAACGACGAAATTTTTGACGAAATCGAATCCGATGATGACGAAGAAACTGAAGCGACTGTGCTTTCAGATACCCTTTACATTCCTCTCGGCAAGCCCAAAAGTCTGAAAGAGATTCCCCTAGCTTTTACCGTGCCAGATAACATCGAGCCAGTAACAGTCAAAGGATTGACGCTAGGTTGGACAAAAGCTGCTTTGCATGAGCTTTCGACCATCCAAAAAGCTATTTGCAAGGGTGATTCAACAATCAAAAATCTCCCTTATGCCTCGCTGCGAGGTTTGTTAGAAGTAGGACTTGACAGTGCCGCACGGCTTCAGTCAAATGTAGGTTTGAGTAACTATTCGTTGAATCCTCAAAGTGTAAATGAGCCTGAACCATTTGCTTACTTAAATTGCGAAAATTCTCAAGAAATCCAGAAAGCGTTACGCCCCATTATTAACGAGTGGATGATAAATTTTATCAAACCTTTTGCTAAAAAAGAAGAGGGGCTATTGGAAGTTATCGACCGTTTGGAAGATTTCCATGAGAAACAGGAGTTGCTAAAAATTACTGTGTTAAAGTCTCATGTTTTACCTTGGAAGTGGTCAACAGCAACAGGAACAACTCAGGGAAAGAATGATGATTATCGTGCGTTAGTCGATTATGCAGCTCGTGCGATCGCGGGAAAAGAGATTTTTCAGGGGCTAGGAACAATGAAGCGGGTTATTTCCAGCAGTGGTAGCCTCACAACTGGGATTGCAGAATTGATTACCGATCCCATTACTCTACCCGACACTACAGGAACATTCAGTCTGGTGGTACGCTTAGAAGTTGTAACCTATCCTTCTTTGCACCAGCCTTTATTGAAGATAGATGTTTCCAAACGCCGCTGGGTGGGTCAGTTAAAACCTGCACGTTATAACTCAGCAGATATTAGCGGTTTTGTCTTTTCTCAAAACTACAGCGATCGCGCTTTTAGCTACACAGTGCTTTCCCAGTCGGAAAAACAGGAGAAAAATCAGCAGGACAAAAAGAAAAAGTGGTTTTGGGCGATCGATAAAGATTTTGAAGCATTGCGTGGCAAGCTAAAACTCCCGCTGAAAACCCCTAACGGTCAAAATATTGATGGTTCCCAAATTGCTTTGAGTCAAGCTTCAACAGAACGCTGTCAAGTAATGTTAACTTACCGCAACGGACTGCAAGAAGGAAAACACGAGATTGATGCTGGTGTACCGGAGATTGATAAATTAGAAGCTTTTGAGGCGATCGCCAAAATTCTTGAACCTATCGGTTTTAAAGCTTTTGATAATTACTCTCCTGTAAAATTTAAGAGAGGTGAAAGCCACAAATTAGATGATGCAGCTTCACGCATGATTAATTTGCCTACTCTGTTAGGTGCTGCTTTAGAAGTTCTCGAAAAAGACGACTGCTATGATTTGACTCCCAAATATCTAGAAAGCTTTGAGGACAATGAGTTAAACAGCTTGCTCACTAAACACCTTGATACCAATTTAGATAATATTGCAAAAGGCAGAAAGACCCTTAAATTGGTTTGTCAATTAAAAGAACTCAAGGCGATGATTCAGGCAAACCAGGAAGCTATGCGTCGGCTATATCCTAACGAAAGACTGTTGCTTGTTGTCTTTTACGAAGAACAATGCCAAACCGAAATAAAACTGCTGCAAGCAATGATTCGCGTTCTCTGGGGTGGTGCGATCGAACTCATTGCTAATCGTTTGCCAGCAAACACTCACGGGCCGAAAGAGTCATTGTCAGGTGCAAATTTGAAACCGAAAGAGCGATCACAAAACCGCATAAAAGCCTGGGACTCGATCGTCCAACAACTGGCTTTACGCAAACAGCGCACTTTTTGCCTCGTAATGGCGCCGGAATGGTATCCAAACAATAAACATGACGATTCGGTGAATAAACCATCATCCCGTCAAGCACTGGCTAAAATCGCCGGTTCTTGCGTGCAGTTTCTGCTACCAATTGAAAAAACTAAGGAGAAAAATATTCTCAACCTCGATAATTTTTCCCATCGAGTGCAAGCTGCTCTAAAAGACTTACTTTCTGCTCATTCTGGTCGCATTGATGATGTCAAAGAAAAGGTTGACAAATGGCTAAAAGATACTCCTCAAGAAGCCAGACCAAAAGAAATTATTGGGATTACGATCGTCCGCAAACAGAAAGGTCGCACTCGCGGCTCTATTGAGAAGACATTTTTACCAGTTGCTATGCGTCTCAACGTGGAGACAGGCGAGTGCGAACTGTGCTGTGCTTATGAGAAGGCTAATAATTTACAAATCAGTCCTTGGAGCAAGTTTTCTGATGCGATCGCCTTCATTTCCCAAATCTCCCCCGTGAAACTGGCTGACAAAGAAGATGTGCGTCGGAATCGTTTCATGGAATTTGTCAAGCAGATTATTTCCCATTCTGTAGAGGAGGGAAATCAACCATTAGTTACGATCGATTCTTCCAACTGCGTGAAACTTTGGTCTTGGCTTGCCGATTCTAAAATGAATGCAAATCAGATTAATTTTGAAACCAAGTCGGGAAGCCCCTTGCACGAACATATGGAGCAAGAATGGAAAGGCGCGCGGATAATTCGGATTCGCCAAGATATTGCCCCTGGAATTATCGATAAAAAAGTAAGAGATTTTGCGGAAACTTTTCGGGAAGATCCGCGAACAAAAGAAGAATTAACTTCAAATTTTGAAATTCCATCTGCCTCCAGTGCAATGAAGTTATTTCGGCTAAATCCAACTAATCAAAACAGCGAAATTAATCAAACTGGTTGTGTTGCTTACCTGTCTGTAGGACGTAAAACACTCCATAAA
The DNA here is from genome assembly GCF_036701115.1 of Microcoleus sp. Pol1C5. NCBI lineage: Bacteria > Bacillati > Cyanobacteriota > Cyanophyceae > Oscillatoriales > Microcoleaceae > Microcoleus > Microcoleus sp. Pol1C5. Next base: position 8,324 of record NZ_JAUBQE010000034.1, read on the forward strand.
GAATCGCGCGGTCAAAGTTGCTATTGCTCGACACAAATTAGTACAGTTTTCAAAAGCAAAAAAGAGGATGGTTCGCTTGAAATAGTTTTAAATAAAGCTGGATTAGAGGTTCACAAAATCGGAAGCCGTTCACCTTATATCGGACAATTGCCAACTCCTAATCCCCTTGAGATTGTTGTTACCTTGCGACAAGAAAATGACAATCCCGATCGCCTTGCTTCCCTTGTAGAATCTCTGCGCTATAGTTTCGGTCACTACAGCGACTGGTCGAGTTTACCTGCTCCCCTGTTCTTCGAGCGTGTCGTGCGAGATTACATCAGCGAATTTGCGATCGTCGAGGATGAAGAGATGGAAGAGGAATCTGACCTAGAACAAATGACTTAGACAGGACTTACGCAATGGGCGAACCGCAGACCAATTGATAGATTTTGACTGACATTATATATCATTGTTTTTAGCATCAATAATTAGGCGGAGAGGAATAATTGATTCTCTGTTTTGACGGTGACTTAATAAATCAGTTGGTAGCATAAGCAGTGAAAAGTTTTACTCAATTTTTTGTTAAACAATCACCGTAATTCCCCTAAGTTTTCCCTCTTCAGTCAAGATTTGGTTAGTCCGAATTCGCCGATCGCAACTGACGAGATTGATGGTTTCCACGGAACTTACCCCGCACAAGGGGTAAGTTCCGTCTGAAACGATTGCGAGATGAGACTTGCCCGGAGCGTCCAAGTCTTTTACATGACTACAATCTCTTACAACCCTTATGTGGCAGGGTTTTTGCTTAAATTCATCAGAGAACAATACTCTGGACCTAAATATTAAGAAAATCTTAAATACATGACTACGGTTTGTCGGCAGTCAAGTCGCTAAAACCGAGACGGGACAAAGAATACAGCCCCCAGAACTACCCCCGCAGGGGGTAAGTTCGGTTTATTCCAGATTTATTAAGTACAGTAGCAGCTTGTAAACTCGTTTTTGAAGTGCTTAGTATTCACTCCTTCAAGCGCAGTAGAAAGTAAAACATCCACCATCATAGTAGTGGTTGACAAGAACTGACGTAAAAAAGCTTTCAGTTATGACCACCATAATTCGCTCGAATTAAACTCAGGAGAATAGGATGATACATTCAAGATACATAAGTTGCATTGTCAATAATCTAAATTATTATGGTATTTTAGCTATCGTACGATAAAACATTCTCAAAAATCTAATTCTGCTTAAATTTTTCAGCAGCGTTGGTGAACTGAGATATGATTTGGCTCTCACCGCTGATGCATGGGAGCGTTGACATGAGCACCAAGAAACGCAAACCACTTGCCAGCGCGATGGAAGAATTTGTCTTCGGTACACAGGAAGCTGCATCACCACCAACACCAGAAGTTGTACCACCAGCACCAACGCCCACAGCATCGCTAAAACCAGAAACTGCATTGCCCGCAACACCACCGTTCGCTTTACTGCCAATGACCCAACCACCGCTGCCGGCAGCATCAGCACCAGGCCCCGTACCTATTCAATCAAAGGAGCCTAGTTTAATGAGTAAACTGCAAGCACCCGATAAAGAAGCAACGGTCAGGTTTACTGTGGATATGTCCGAAATTCTGCACCGTAAACTGTCGATGTTGGCAGCAAAGACAGGGCGCAAGAAAGTGGATATTGTGCGGATGCTGTTGGAGGATGGATTGAAGGAGGTTGAGGGATAGGGGCGATTATGTTATCTTTTAACCTAGCCTTGTCAAGGTGAGATAGACGTATTTACGTCATTCTAGCTGTTGGCGATTGGTAATCAATCTTTTATTGCTGAGCATTGTGAAAAAGAATCAGATGATACCAATAGCGAAATTTTAAGAGCTTGAGAGCCTGCTTCATCATCTAGACGCGTCCTGGGTGCTTTAACCAGATTTCCCTCCCTCCATTCGGTGCAACGAAAGTTTCAGCAGATTCTACAGCCGTTTCAATCTTTTTTTTATTGGGCAGCAGTTTGTGCGATAGGTCAGTAATGAACCCTAAACTCCCCTATACCTCTAATCCCGAAGCATATCTCGACTTCCTCCAGTTGATTCTCAAAACTGTTGCTCAAAGTGATCGCAACCCCCAGATTGTCTACTCCCTGCTGCAAGCCAATCTGGATAAACTGGATGAGTTTTTGGCGCACATCCTGCAAGCTTGGGCATTGTCAACCTTGCCTCAAGCAGATCCAGAGATTGCTAGGGCTATTACAGAAGTAATCGTTAGCTTTTGTATCTTGCTCAGGCAGTTTCCGCTAGGTGACAAAGCCAGCCACCTTGAGATTATTATTACCAGACACGAAATAGCTGGTAATGTCTTTACTCGCAAAGAATTTCCCCGCGATTGGGGCATTGCCCAAAATAACCTCGGTAACGCCTACCTTTACCGCATTCATGGCGATCGCGCTGAAAACTTAGAGATGGCGATCGCTTACTTTCGCAGGGCGCTGCAAGTCCGCACTCCAGAGGCTTTTCCGACTAGCTGGGCAATTACTCAAAACAATTTAGGTGAAGCTTACCGCAATCGTATTCTAGGCGACCCCGCTGAAAATTTGGAAGTGGCGATCGCGGCTTTCCAAGGTACTTTGCAAGTCTTTACTTTAGAGGAATTTCCTCTAGATTGGGCAACCGCTCAAAACAATTTGGGAAATGCCTATCGCAACCGCATCTTAGGTGATTTGGAAGAAAATCTGGCTCAAGCAATACAATGCTTCCAGTACGCCTTACAGGTGTTTACCCCAGAAACCGCGCCTCAAGATTGGGCGATGGTTCAGAACAATTTGGGAAATGCTTACCTTTACGGCGTTCGCGAACACTACACCCAAGACTTGCCAAAAGCGATACGGTGTTACGAGCAAGCTTTAACTTTTTACACCGAAGAGTCTTTTCCTTTGGGTTGGGCGCTTGCCTGCAACAATTTAGGCATCGCCTACCTCTGTAACTCCGAGGGTAATATAACCGAAAACCTAGAGCAAGCCATCCATTATTTCCAACAAGCAGTCCGAGTTCGCACTCCAGAAGCATCTCCAAAAGACTGGGCAATGACTCAAAATAATCTGGGGGCAGCTTATCGAGATTTGGGTAAAGTTAATGAAGCGATTCATTGCTTTGGGCAAGTTTTGGAAGTCTATCAACCCAGTGATTTTCCGGTTGAGTGTTTGACAGCAGGGCGCAATTTGGGCAATTTGGCGTTTGGGGCGAATCGATGGACGGAAGCGATCGCGGGCTATAGTGCTGCTATTGACGCTGTAGAACAAAGCCGCAGTTGGGCAAATACCGACAAACGCAGGCAGGAAATTTTATCGGCAGCGATCGATCGATGTTTATGCCAAGATGGTGCAAGTGTGCATCAATACCGATCGGAGCGATAGCGCTTTGCAATATGTCGAACGCAGCAAAGCCCGCAATTTAGTCGAACTTCTAGCTGCACGCGATATCTACCCCAAAGGTAACATTCCGCAAACAGTCATTGAGGAATTGGCTCGGTTGCGGCGAGAAATTGTCGCAGAACAACGCCGGATTGAGATGCGATCGGAAGTCGGTCAGATAGCCAATCTGGAAACGTTACCCGCTCTATCTGCCTCCCAAGATTCTCGCACCTACCTGAACCAACTCCAACAAGAACTAGACGAACTAATTCGGCAAGATATCCAACCCCACGACGATACTTTCAGTCTGACTCAAAGAGTTGAACCCGTCACCTTTCAGCAAGTACGAGATTTGCTCCCCAATTCCCAAACGGCGCTGATTGAGTGGTATATTGCCGAGGATACATTCCTTGCCTTTATTGTTGCGCCGCACAGTCAAACACCTTTGGTCTGGCGATCGTCCGCCCAAGACTATCAAGCACTGATGACGTGGATTAGCATTTATCTCACGACCTACTACGATAATAAGGAGCAGTGGCAACTCGCTCTAACCGAGAAACTTCAACAACTTGCTACCATCCTAAACCTAGACTATCTCCTTTCTCTTATCCCCTCAGACTGTTCTCAACTTATTCTCATCCCCCACCGATTTTTGCATCTGTTTCCACTTCATGCCTTGCCTGTGGGAGATGGGAATTTGCTCTTTACAACTGAGACGCAATCTTCTCATACTCCCTGCTTGATAGACAGGTTTCTCGGCGGCGTGCGTTATGCTCCTAGTTGTCAGCTATTGCAGTTAACCCCAAACTGGAAATGCACGAATTTCAGCCATCTATTTGGGGTGCAAAACCCTACCCTGGATTTAGCATACAGCGATATTGAGATGGCAATTATTCGACAGACTTTTCATCCCCATGCGGAGATTTTGGTGAAAGCAGAGGCGCGGAAGGAGGCGATCTCCGATCGATGTCTGCAAGCTGCTCACTGCGTCCACTTTGCCTGTCACGGCATTTTTGACCTAGAATCGCCTCTACGCTCTGCCCTGGTGCTGGCAGGTGTCGATCTGAACGAGCTTGAGTTGGAACGCTGCCTGACGCTGGGGGAAATTTTTGGACTAAATCTGAGCCAGTGCCGTTTGGTGACGCTTTCTGCTTGCGAGACAGGTTTGACCGATCCGACTTCTCTCAGCGATGAGTACATCGGTTTGCCCAGCGGATTTTTGTATGCAGGAAGTCCCAGCGTCGTCAGTTCGCTGTGGACGATTAGCGATATATCTACGGCTTTCTTGGTAGCCAAGTTTTACCAAAATTTGCAACAGGGGTCATCTGTCGCAGTGGCACTTAATCAGGCTCAACGCTGGTTGCGAGATGCTACTGGCGATGAGTTACAACAGTGGATGGAGGAACAACAGTTGCCCTTGAATCCAACACTGAAGATTTCGCTGGCACGACGGTTCCGGCAGAATCGAGAGCCGTTTCAGTCTCCTTTTTATTGGGCAGCATTTTGTCCGATTGGGCAGTAATTATGAATGAACAACGCCAAGCAGCCTATTTAAAATTGATTGACCAGTTACTCGTTAGTCCTGCCGATATAGCGGAGACAATTTTGAGAGCAAATTCACACTTAATTGATGCTGGATTGATACAAAAGCTGGAGCAAGAAGCGGAAATTTTCAAAAAATTAGGGAATGTAAATCATGCTGAGTTGTTAATAAATATTGCAACTAAATTAATTAACTTAATGCAGTATTTGTCAGAAAAATCAGCTTATTTAGCCTTAATTAAGGAGGTTTTATTGTCAGTTCGTTATATTAGTCCCCCTCAGCAAGTTTTATACTTATTGCTTCAAAATAATATAGATAAGTTGAATAATAGTTTTGTAATTTTATTAGAATTATGGACAAACTCCATTTTACAAAAATTAGATTTTAATACAGCCCATGAATTAGCTGAAGATATTTTACTATTTAGTAATTTTTTAGTTGGATTTCCGCTAGGAGTGCGAGCAGAAAATATAGAGATTGTTATAGCAGGCTATCAGATAGCATCTGAAATTTTTTGGAATACAAAATCTTTAGCAAATTGGGCAACTACTCAGTATAATCTTGGTAATAGTTACTGCGAACGCATTCGAGGTAACAAGCCAGAAAATCTAGAATTAGCAATTCACCATTACCTAGCAGCCTTAACGGTTCCAAATAAGAACGAATCTTCCCAAGCATGGGCTTTGACAAAAAACAGTTTAGGTACTGCTTATATCGAACGTATTAAAGAAAAAAAAAGTAAAAATATAGAATTAGGAATTGAATGTTTTAATAAGGCTTTAACCATACATATAGAAACCGAATCCCCCCTGGAATGGGCAAATATCCAAATCAATTTAAGTGAGGCATATCGAAATCGCATTTTAGGAGAAAAAGCTGATAATTTGGAAAAATCAATTGAATTTGGTTTAGCTGCTTTAAAAGTCTACAGTTATGAAGGGTTTCCTGAAGATTGGGGAACAACTCAAATTAATCTTGGTAATGCTTACGCTCACCGTATCCGAGGAGACAAAGCTGATAATTTAGAAAAAGCAATCCATTACTTATCATCTGCTTTGAAGACTATTAAACGCGATAAATTTCCTCAAGAGTGGGCAAAGATTAAAAACAGCATCGGCGCTGTCTACCTTTATAGTCTTCAAGGAGATATACCAACAAATCGGGAAAAAGCCATTAGTTATTTTTCTGCCGCCTTGGAAGTATTTAACCGCTCTGATTTCCCCGAAGTATGGGCAAGAAGTCAAAATAGTTTAAGTTTAGCTTACACTTACCGAATCAAAGGAGATAAGGAAGAAAACTTACAAACGGCAATTTGCTATTCTTTATCTGCTTTGGAGGTACTCAACTGCAACGTTTTTCCCCAATACTGGGCAGACAGCCAGCAGAATCAGGGGCTTGTTTACTATTTAGCCTACCACCACTCCAGCCGAAGCAAAGATACAAAACAAGAAAACTTGAAATTAGCAATTCTTTGTTTTCGCGAAGCATTAAAAGTACGCACTTACGAGGCTTTTCCCCAAGATTGCATAAACACGCAATTTTGTCTAGGTATCGCCTACCGAGAAGAGGGTCAGTGGGTTAAAGCTTACAAGACATTTTTCGCTGCTATTAATAGCATTGAATCTCTGCGAAATGAAATTCTGTATGGTTCTAATAGAGAAGAAGATAAACAGAAGTTAGCTGAAGATTGGAATAACCTTTATAGCTTTATGGTAGAAACTTGCTTAAAGCTAGACAAGTCTACTGAAGCAATAGAATACGTTGAACGCAGCAAAACTCGCAACTTAGTCGAACTTATCCTCACCCGCGATCGCCACACTATTTTCCGAGCAAAAGTAGTCGCTAAATTAGATCGACTTCAAAACGAAATCGCCAGCGGTCAGTACGAACTTCAAAATGCCACAGCAGAAGATCCAACTGCATTAGCCCAACACCTCCAACAGCTTCGACAGCAGCGCAACGAATTGCAAGATCGATACCTGCCCATAGGTTCTGGTTTTCAGTTTGACCCGTTTCGCTCGACTTTGAGCGATCGCACTGCAATTGTTGAGTTTTATATTACAGCCGATAAGCTACTTGTTTTTATCATTACCAAACATACTCAAGAACCTATTGTTTTATCACCCGATTTGATCAACCTGAACAAATTAGCAAATTGGGCAAACAGCTATCTGCAAGCCTATACTAACAAAAAATCTCACTGGCAGCGCCGTCTAACTACCCGCCTACATCTATTGGCAAAAATTCTGCACATTGATGAAATTATTAAGCAAATTCCAATAGAGTGCGAGCGATTAATTCTAATCCCCCATCGCTACTTGCATTTGCTGCCACTTCATGCTTTGCCAATGGCGGGGGACTCTAGTCTTTTTGACAGATTTCCTGAAGGAGTCAGCTATGCCCCTAGCTGTCAACTACTGCAACTCGCCCAAAACCGACAACGCCCCGAATTTACTCATCTATTTGCCGTCCAAAACCCAACAGGCGACCTTTCTTATGCTGATATTGAAGTCGAAAGCATCCAAAGCTATTTCAACACGAGTAATCTCCTCAAACAGAAAATAGCAACTAAAGAAGCTATTGATAAGACTTCTCTTAGTGCTGTTCACTGCGCTCACTTTAGCTGTCACGGCTACTTTAACGTAAGCGAACCTCGCAAATCAGCCCTTATTCTAGCCAATGCCGAGCTAAATTCTACACCCACACAATCCGATGCAGAAAACTATCTCAGTTTCACAAATGGTGGTGTATTTGACCTCAGTAAGTGTCTAACTTTAGATAGCATTTTCACTCTAAATCTAGAACAATGTCGCCTCGTCACTCTATCTGCTTGCGAAACCGGATTGATTGATTTTCGGAATACTAGCGACGAATATATTGGTTTGCCCAGTGGTTTCGTTTATGCAGGTGCTTCTAGTGTTGTTAGTTCTCTTTGGAGGGTGAATGACTTATCGACTGCTTTTTTGATGATTCGGTTTTATCAGAACCTACAAAAAGGTTTGGCTGTGGGTTTGGCGCTCAATCAAGCTCAACTCTGGCTTAAAGATATTACCAAAAAAGAACTGCTAGTATGGAGTGTAGAAAATCAATTTCACCTAGATGCAACTCTCAGCATGAGTCTGCGCCGTAAGCTAAATAAAATGTCTGACAACGATCAACCTTTTGAATTACCCTTTCACTGGGCAGCTTTCTGTGCTATAGGTCAATGATAAACAAACAACGTCAAGACGCTTATCTGAATCTCATTCAATCGCTGCTAAATTGTCCTAGTGGCGAGGAATCGCAAATTTTGAAAGCCCACCCAGATTTAATCGATAGGGAATTGTTACAGGCGATCGCTCAGGTGATTGAGGTTTTGAAAGAGAACGGCGAGCAAAATGCAGCCGATTTTTTAAGCGATCTGGCTCATCAACTAACTGGAGTAATGGGCTCCTCCGCATTAGATTTGACTTCAAATCACGATGACGATGCTCGATTTGCCTTACTGATGCAGGTATTGCAGGCAACTGCCGACGGTGACTCACAAACCTTGTATCAAAGTCTGCAAGAGAATGTAGACAAACTGGACGATAAATTTGTAGGGGTTCTACGAGAATGGGCAGAAACTACTCTATCAGACATTGAGAAAGGTTTGGAAATTGCCCCAGTTATTGGAAATTTCAGTAGCTTTATATCGCAGTTTTCACTAGGCAATCGAGCTGTCAACCAAGAAATTGCTCTGGTAGGGTATGAAGCGCTCGATCGAGTTTTTACTCGCGATGTTTTACCTGAGTATTGGGCAATGAATCAAGGAAATTTGGGTAATGCTTGCTACTATCGAATTTGCGGAAATAGAGCCGGCAACTTAGAGAGGGCAATTCAGTATTATGAGGCTGCGTTAGAAGTTTATACTCGGCAAGATTTCCCTCAAAAATGGGCAAACATTCAAAGCAACTTGGGAGATGCTTACCGCAACCGAATTGAGGGAGAAAAAACCGATAATTTAGAGGTAGCTATTCGATGCGGCAAGTCAGCGTTGGAAGTGCGTACTCGTAGAGATTTTCCAGAACAATGGGCTGCGACGCAAAATAATCTAGGAATTGCTTATTGGGAGCGCATTTGGGGTGAGAAAGCAGAAAACTTAGAGGTAGCGATCGCTTGTTATCAAGTCGCCCTTGAAGTACGCACGCGAGAAGAATATCCCCAACACTGGGCGGATACTCAGAATAACTTGGGATTGATTTACAGCGATCGCATTCGAGGAGAACAGGAGGAAAACTTAGAGACAGCTATCCGTTGTTATCAAGCAGCACTAGAAATTCGTACTCTCGAAGCATCTCCCTTTGCTTGGGCAGAAACCCAAAATAATTTGGGAATTGCTTATTATCGTTGTCAGAACGAACGGGATGACAATTTAGATAAGGCTGTCCGCTGCTACAGAGAAGCGTTGCGAGTTTATACTCGTGAAACTTTGCCCGAACAGTGGGCAATGGTTCAGAACAATCTGGGGGAAGCATATCGAAATCGGATTTATGGGGACAAAGCTGAAAACATCGAAGAAGCGAGCTTATATTTCTCAGAGGCTTTGAAAGTCTACACCCGCGAAGCTTTTCCTAAAGACTGGGCAATGGTTCAAAATGGTTTGGGAATTGCTTACTTAAATCGGCTTCGTGGAGAAGAATTAGAAAATTTACATCTAGCTATTGACCATCTTGCAAAGGCGTTGGAAATTCATACCCGTGAAGCTTTTCCTCAAGACTATTTGGTGACGCAATTCAATTTGGGAGTTGCCTATCAGGATGCCCAGCAACTTCCGCAAGCTCTTGATACTTTTGTAGCTGCGATCGATACAGTAGAGTTTCTGCGGGGCGAAATTTTCTCTGGTGTAGGCAGAGAAATCGATAAAACTAAACTAGCTGAATCGTGGAATGACCTTTACCGCCGCACCGTAGAGGTTTGCTTACGATTGGGTTACAACGACAAAGCCCTAGAATATGTAGAATGCAGCAAAACTCGCAATTTAGTAGAACTAATCTTTAGTCGCGACTTTAATAGCCTATTTCCTTCACAAATTGCTACTCAACTCCAGCAGCTTCAGCAGGAGATTGCCAGCAGTCAATCTCGTCTGCAAACTGGGACTGCCGATGAACCAACTGTTTTGGTACAGCGACTCCAGCATTTGAGACAGCAACAGAAAGCACTACAGGATAGTTATTTTCCCATTGGTGCTGGGTTTAAGCTTGAACCGTTTAGGCAAACGCTTGGGGAGACTACCGCGATTATCCAGTGGTACTTCACCAGTGAGGGATTTCAAACATTTATTATCACCTGCCACAGTATCCAACCGATTGTTTTGTCCTACGATGCGATCGCTATGGAGCGGTTAGAGAAGTGGGCGAGAGCTTATTTGCGGCTTTACAATCGGCAAAATAGTCAGTGGTGGCGTATTCAACTCCAAAGTCGCCTTCAAAAACTGGCTGAGATTTTGCGTTTCGATGACATTCTAACTAAGTTGCCCCATAATTGCGATGAATTGATCTTGGTTCCTCATCAGGCATTGCATCTATTTCCACTTCACGCCTTACCAGTAAGGGGACAATCTTGCCTGCTGGATTGCTTTTCTAAAGGGATACGTTACGCTCCCAGTTGTCAATTGCTGCAACTGGCTCAGGCGCGACAGCGCAACGATTTTACTCGTCTGTTTGCAGTACAAAATCCGACAAACGACCTTAGTTATACAAATGTGGAGATAGCTGCAATTAGAGGTTATTTTGAAACGGCTGACGTTTTGAAGCAAACAGCAGCAACTAAAGTATCAGTGCTGGAAAGTTCTCTTAAAAAATCTCACTGCATTCACTTCTCTTGTCACGGCTATTTTGATTTGGACAATCCACTGGAGTCTGGGTTAAAGTTAACGGATGCACCGCTGACTTTGGGGGAAATCTTACAACTAGACTTAGGGCAATGTCGTCTAGTGACACTCTCTGCTTGCGAAACGGGGTTTATAGATTTTACTAGCCTTAGCGATGAGTACATTGGTTTGCCCAATGGCTTTTTGTATGCTGGTAGTCCCAGCGTAGTTAGCAGTCTTTGGATGGTGAACGACCTATCTACCGCTTTTTTAATGATTAAGTTTTACCAAAATCTGCAAAGCGTTCATTCAGTTGTAGTTGCTCTCAATCAAGCTCAACTCTGGCTGAGAGATATCACAAAAGCTGAATTAAAAGCCTGGATCACAGCTAATTCGCTACCGCTAGACCCCGCAATGCGGCAGAATCTCAATAAAAGGCTGCACAAGTTGCAAGATGACCAAAAACCCTTTCAAGAGCCGTTTCATTGGGCGGCATTTTGCGCGATAGGACAGTAATTATGAATGAATAAGTGGCTGACACTATGAACAATATATCATCGTTAACTCCTGCTGAGTCTGAAGCAGAAAAACTTTTTGAACAAGGGATTCAGCACTTTCAGGCATATCAATTTCAAAATGCCTTACACTGCTGGCAACAAGCCTTAACACTTTATCAAAGGCTTGGGAATCGCCAGAGAGAATCCCAATGTCTGGGCAATCTGGGTAATACTTTCTACTTCCATAGAAATTACGAGCAAGCTATTGAATACCACGAGCAAGATATGACTCTTGCGCGGGAGATAGGCGATCGCGAAGGAGAAGCCTACTCTCTAAACAACTTGGGTAGAGCTTACGAATCCAAATGGAAATACCAACAGGCTATTGAATATTACGAACAATCCCTACTAGCTGCACGAGAAATAGGCAATTGGCAAGTAGAAGCGACTGTACTGAATAATTTAGGCAACACTTACAATTTTCAAGGAAAATACCAAGAAGCTCTTGAAAGTCACAGACAGTTCCTAGGAATTGCACGGGAGGTACATAATTCCAGTTGGGAAATCACTGCCCTGAACAGTTTAGGCACGGCTTATGATTCTTTAGGAAAGTACCAGCAGGCTATTGAAATGTATGGCGAGTCACTGGTCATTGCAAGAAATATAGACGATCGCCTTGGGGAAGCCAATTCTCTAAATAATCTGGGCAGTGCTTACTTTTCCGAGGGGAAGTACCAACAGACTATCGAAAAGTATGAAGAATCATTAGTGATTAAACGAGAAATAGACGATCGTCGTGGGGAAGCTAAAACCCTGGGCAATCTGGGTTTGGTTTACCACTGTGTGGGAAAATACCAGCAGGCGATTGATTATCACGAGCAGAATCTAACTATTTCACGAGCGGTCGGCGATCGCCTTGGGGAAGCCAGTGCCCTTGGAAATTTGGGCTTGACTTATCGTTCTCTAGGGCAGTATGGACGGGCAATTAGGAATTACGAACAGCAACTGCTTATCGTGCGAGAAATAGGCGATCGCCTTGGAGAAGTAACTTCTCTGGGAAATCTGGGCTTGACTTACTACGCCCAAAGCCAATACCAAGAAGCTATTAGTAAGTATGAGCAGTCGTTAGCCCTTGCACGCCAGATAGGCTATCGTTCGGGGGAAGCTGCTTGTCTGGGCAATCTGGGCAACGTGTACTACTTCCACCATCAATACAAACAGGCTATTGAGAATCACGAAAATTCCCTAGCTATTGCTAGGGAGATAAGAGATCGCCGTGGAGAAGCTAGTTGTCTGGGTCATTTGGGCTTAACTTACTACGCTTTAGGGCAATACCAGCAAGCCATTCAGAATTACGAGCAGCAATTGGTCATCGCACGAGAAATCGGCGCTCGCTTTGAAGAGGGTGCATCTCTAAACAATCTAGGAGTGGTCTTTTGGGAATCTAGTCAATTAGCCAAAGCGGAGATCAGCCTACATAAGGCAATAGAAATCTGGGAATCTATACGGACAGACTTGGGTAGCAATGATCTCAATAAAGTGTCAATTTTTGATACGCAGACCGCTGCTTACCGCCTGCTGCAAAACGTTTTAGTTGCACAAAATCAACCATTAACTGCTCTGGAAATTGCCGAGCGGGGGCGCACACGGGCTTTTGTAGAGTTATTGGATCAACGGTTATCCACAAGAACACAGCAAATCTCAACTACAGCGCCCACCCCATCGATTACTCAAATCCAAAAAATTGCTCAGGCAGAAAATGCAACTCTCGTTGAATATTCGCTTGTTTTCGAGCAAGAACTCTATATTTGGGTCATCCGCCCCAGTGGTGAAATTATCTTTCGCTCAGTTAACTTAAAACCGCTGGAACAGTCACTAAATATCTCCTCTACTATCCCATTTCGCTCAGTTTTGTTAAATCTAGTTCTGCAAGCCCGTCAATCCCTTGGTATCGAGGAAAGGCTGCGCGATGGTGCAACAGGTAATAGCTTTGACGCTATCTCATTAGCTACAAATATTTCTCCGCCTTTACGGCAACTGCATCAATACCTAATTGAGCCGATTGCTGACTTTCTTCCCACTGAACCCAATGATCCTGTAATCTTCATTCCCCAGGAAGCCTTATTTCTTGTTCCCTTCACAGCACTGCAAGATGCCACAGGTATTTATTTAATCGAACAACACGCGATTCTAACGGCTCCATCCATTCTGGTGTTGGAGTCGAGCTGTCAGCAGAAAAAGGGACAAGCTGCTGACAATTTAGTCGATGCTCTTATAGTCGGCAATCCAATAATGCCAATCATCCCTCTCTCGCAACCACCTCAATGCTTAGAGCGTTTACCAGGAGCCGAAACAGAAGCGAAAGCGATCGCATCATTCTTCAATACTCAAGCGCTGACAGGTCATCAAGCAACTAAGGTAGAGATTGTGCGACAGATGCTCAAAGCACGATTGATTCATCTAGCCACTCATGGGTTATTAAGCGATATCAAACAGTTAGGTATGCCAGGAGCAATCGCTCTGGCTCCTGGTGATGGTGACAATGGCTTCCTCACTGCTGGGGAAATCTACGACATGAAACTAAACGCCGAACTGGTTGTGCTGAGTGCTTGCAGTACCGGACAGGGTAAAATTACTGGAGATGGAGTAGTGGGGCTATCTCGTTGTTTGATCGCTGCTGGAGTGAAAAGTGTAATTGTCTCTCTTTGGTCAGTAGGCGATTTGTCAACCGCCTTGTTAATGGTGAAGTTCTACCAACTTTTTCAGCAGGGAGTGGTGGCTGCTATCGCCCTTAACGAAGCTCAGCGCTGGCTACTGGGTATTAATAAAACTGGATTGGAAGCTTGGCTGAAAACAAATGAGGAATTTTTTGAGGCCACTCTAAAAATGAATATACGTCGGAGGTTGCATCAGTTAGATGATAATGCCAAACCATTTGAAAATCCTCGCCACTGGGCAGCCTTTTGCGCTATTGGTCAGTAATTAACTATAAATATATACATCGCTGAGGTAGCTTATGTCATCAAAAAGTTCTTTTTCGGTTATTGATTTTTTGCAATTGGTATTACAAGCTGTTTGTGAAAGTGATGCCGATCCAAAGGTTGTATACCCAATACTAAAGAAAAACTTAGATAAACTAGAGAATATGTTGCCTGACCCAATTAAATATTGGGAAAAAATATTAACACAGTTAGAACCAGAAGAACGCCCTAATCTTGCAAAAAATATTGGTAATTTATGTATTTTAATACGCAGTTTTTCTGGTTTTTTTGAATCCAATAATATAGAAATCGCTATTGCTGGTTATAAAGTAATTAGTACCGTTTTTACTCGTGAGTATTATCCGGAATATTGGGCTGTGACTCAACACAATCTAGGAGTTGCCTATTGTACTCAGATTCTGGGAGATAAGGCGCATAATTTAGAGCAAGGAATAGCGTGTTTCAAAAAGGCTTTGCAAGTTCGCACTCGTAAGGATTTGCCTTCTGATTGGGCGGAAACCCAAAACAATCTGGGCAATGCTTATTGTAGCCGTATTGTAGGGGAAAAGGAAGAAAATCTAGAACGGGCAATTAGATGTCATAAACGAGCATTAAGTATTCATACTCAGAAGACTTTTCCTGAAAGGTGGGCAAGTATCCAATATAGTTTAGGGAATGCCTACAGCGATCGCATTTTAGGTGAAAGGGACAATAATTGGGAGCGGGCAATCCAGCATTATAAAAATGCTTTGCAGGTATACACCCGTGCTGCTTACCCAAAAGATTGGGCTGCAATTCAAGACAGTCTGGGTAATATTTATCAGGAACGCCTTCTAGAAGAAAAAGCAGAGAATCTGGAAAAAGCGATCTCTTATCACAAAAAGGCTTTGCTGGTTTACACTTATAAATCAGATCCAGAGCAATGGGCTATGACTCAAAGTAATCTAGGAGTTGCTTACGGAAAGCGCATTTTTGGTAAGGCAATGGAAAATATAAAAAAGCAAGATGAATGCTATAAAAATGCTTTAACGGTCTATACTAAAGATTCGTTTCCTTTAGATCATGCTAAGACTCTATACAATCTCGGTATTGCTTACAAAAATCATCAAAAATTTGATTCTGCCTACACCACTTTTGCTGCTGCCATCGAAACAGTTGAATTTCTGCGCGGCCTAATTGTCCTCAAAGATTACACTACTTTAACGACTGCTATCAATACTCTTGAATCCAATTCAATTAAAATTTTATCTGAAGAAGAAGCCGGGCAAGAAGTCAAACAAAAATTTGCTGAAGAATGGAACTTACTTTACCAAGCTATGGTGGAAGTATGTTTAGAATTAGGTTACCCCGATCGAGCTATTGAATATGTAGAACGTAGCAAAAATCGTAACTTAAGTGAGTTTATCGCTCAAAAAGACAGCTATTCAGATTTTGAGTTCATTCACTTTCCCCAGATCCTAAATATCTTACCTGACGATCGCACTAGCATTATTGAGTGGTACATTACCTCTGAAACCTTAATTGTCTTTATAATCAGCAGGCAAACGCAACATCCTATTGTTTGGCAACCTCCTTCAGCAGAGCGTAAAGCAGTTTTGCAAGCTTTAATTGATTGGGGTAATAGGTATCTTGACGACTACGAAGATGATGGAGAGGGCGGAAAGAAGTGGAAAAAACTGTTAGATAATTCCCTTCACAGCCTTGCTTCAATTCTCCATTTTGATGAAATCCTCTCTCTCCTTCCAAAAGGCTGCGATCAACTTATTCTGATTCCGCATTGGTTTTTACATCTGTTACCCCTCCACGCCTTACCTTTCGCCGATCAGATAAACCAATGTCTTTTAGATAAATTTAGTCGAGGTGTGCGCTACGCTCCTAGCTGTCAGCTATTGCACATGACTAAAAATCAGCTACGCCACAAACCTACATCAGATAAGCTCCTACCTCACCTTTTTGCCATGCAAAACCCCACAGAAGATTTGTCGTATGCTAATTTGGAAGTCCAAGCTATCTGCTGCTCTTTTCAGAAAACTAAAGTTCTCGCTAAGTCAAAAGCGACAAAAACAGCTTTTTATCAAGAGTTATCTAGCCATAAATTAGCATCTGCTAACTATATTCATTTTTCCGCTCATGCTTTTTTTAATCCTCATTTTACCCTCAAGAGTTCTGCCCTATTCTTTGCAGGTTGTTATGTGTCTGCTGCTTCAGAAGAGTTAGATGATGGATTGTATTTAACCGAAGAAAATAGTAGGACAAAAATTTCTCTCAATAAATGCTTGACTCTCAGAGATATCTATACTCTCACACTACCTCCATGTTGTTTGATTACTCTGTCTGCTTGTGAAACAGGTATGACAGATTTCTCTAACCTCAGTGATGAATACGGCAGTATTGGTGGTGGCTTCCTATATGCAGGTACTTCCAATGTTGTGAGTAGTCTTTGGGTGGTAAATGACTTATCGACTGCTTTTTTGATGATTAAGTTTTATCAGAATCTGCAAGCCGTTCAGTCCGTCGCACTTGCTCTCAATCAAGCTCAACTCTGGCTGAGGGATATCACAAAGACTCAATTAAAAGCCTGGATAACAGCTAATTCCCTTCCACTTGACCCCACAATGTGGCAAAATCTCAATAAAAGGCTGTACAAGTTGCAAGATGACCAAAAACCCTTTGAAGACCCGTTTCATTGGGCAGCATTTTGTGCGATCGGTCAGTAATGAAACAATATCAATAGAAGCACAGACCCGATATTTCCAGCCCAAGCTGCCCAAATCATGAACGAAATACCTCAGAATATGGCACTGCAATGTCCCAGTCTCACCCTCTATGCCTTCCACCTCCGCAATAGCATCAATCAGGGACTACAGCCAACCGTATCAGCAGCACCTCGGTTATGGGAACAGTTAGTCGATTTGGGAAATGCCCTCCACATTCGAGAACTACAAATTTTACGACAAAAACTGATATGTTATGAAGGCAATCGCTATTTCCCAGAAGCCGAAGATTTTTGGGGAGCCGAATACTTAACCTTATTAGAAAATAACGAACCCAGCCTATACTTCCAAGTCCTTCCTCAAGCAGGCGGATTAGAACTTCAGGGATTGCTCTGCCCTTTTCGCTTGCACGATACTTATGCGATCGATCTGACCCTATGTTCTCAAGATACTTTGACTCTAGCACAATTAAATTATCTCAATCCCCAAAACCTGATATTACAAAATATTCAGGCTTCTTTGGGAAAAACACTATTGCTGTTTGGTCAACCCAAAGACGCACAAAAAGATAATTATCAAGTTTTAGCAGATGCTTGCGTAGCTCAATTATGTCCAGGAAAACATTCAATCCATTTAGTCGATACAGGCAGTTTGTTGGGCAATCCAATTTTTGAGTATGAAAGTGGATTAACGAACCCAGCCAATAAACTTCATATCCTAGTTTGGTTAAAATGCCACGATATGAGTTCCAACCACATGGATAGAGTCGCTGAAACCCTACTTCATCTGCTGTGGTGTCGTCATAAAATTCTTTATGTCTATCAACAGTCTCACTGGTGCGTAATTCAAGCCAAGAAACTTTATGGTATTTTTGAGCAGTATAGAAGCAACTATAGTCAAGTTTCTGAAAAAGAAAATAGGCGCTCGCATCTACTAAACTTGCACGCTAAGTTACAACAGTTGGAACTAGATTATACAAACTACCTCGATGATTTGGCAGAACACGAAAAGACGATCGCCATCAACTACATCAATTACAGAACTTACTTGGAAAAGCTAGAAAAACTTCCATCCACTAAGTTGAGTTTTTGTCAAGAGTTTTTGCAGTACGTCGGCAATAAGTTGCAACGGCAAATACAAGTAGATCGGGACTATCTGGGGATGGGGCGCGAGCGCCTGCAACGTCTAAAAGCTACAGTTCAGGAAAGTATTGCTATTGAACCCGTTGCTAGCGAACCTCCGTCTGCTAAGCAGCCTGGGGAGCCGAAGCGTAAATCGGCGCTTGCTTTGCCAAAAAAACTACATTATTATGGGAATAATGCTTTAAAAAGTAATATGCCTGGGATTCCTCCTGAAATCTACGCTCGATTATATGAAGCGTTGTTAGATTGCGACCAGTTTGACGACGCTGGAACATTGCGAAAATTCTTTAAGGGAAACGCTCCACTCAACCCTTGGCGAAACTCTTGGCAGCAAGGCAGCCCATCTAAACTGGTTGAAGAGGTGATCGGCTACCTATGTGAGAAACGTCGCGATGATACTAAGGAAAATGCGCTAGTTATCTTGGTACGTCTACTAGCAAATCGAATAGACTCAGCAGATAGTCGTCATCAAATATTAAATAAACTAGCACAGGAACTTAATAGTGTTCTTTCAGATTCTAATAACAACTCCAAAATTGTACCTTTTACAAAGAAACCTGATATTGCCCATTCTGAAAGTTCACCGACAGATCGCTTGGCACAAGAAGCTAATCCCCAAGGTGAGTCAATGGTTTTTATTTCCGAATATGAAAAAATATTAACTTGTGCTGCTTCAGTTGCCCGGATAAGCGTGCCGAAAATTATTAATGGATGCATAGATAAAGTTCCTACAGTTCCTACAGGTACAGCTTGGTTAGTCACTCCTGAATTAGCTTTTACCTGTTGGCACGTTATCGAAGCCAGAAGTTCCAGAGAAAATTGGATTAGCGAGTCCGATCTTCAAGCACAACTTGCCAATACCTTGCTATTTTTTGACAATATATTACCCGGTCAAGGAACTGAATATGGCGTAAAAAAGTTGGAACATTACAATCGAGATTTGGACTATGCTTTGCTGCGATTAAAGGATGAAGATTCCTCTTTAGAGTCAAGAGGCTTTTTGAAGTTAGAAACAAATCAAAATGCTCCGCTTACAGTTCAAACCAAACTATTTGTTATTCAACATCCAAAAGGTGAGCCTAAGCAGGGAAGTAGTGGATATTTTGTAAAGATTGCTCCAGATACTAACTGCATTCTCTATAATGCTCCTACCGATCGAGGAACGTCTGGATCGCCCGTGCTAAAAATCAACAACTGGCAGGTAATAGCGCTGCATAATGGGGAAAAGAAAAATGAAGCTCTGCGGGAAGCTACTCTAATAAGTGATATATTATCCGATATGAAGCAGAATCGTCTTCAATTGTACGAAGAAATCATGAAAGCACAAAAAACGCACAAGGAGTGAACTATGGCAACAGGTGCTAGTCAACTTTTTTATCCCAACCAACCTAACCCCCGATTCAACCTGGAGTTGGACAACAGCTACTTTCTGGTTAAGCTGCACGATTCCCAGGCATTTTACAAAGCTGGTTTGCTAACTGAGCCTGAATTTGTCACTTTTAGTTCGTCAGTCGAAAGCTCCTTTCAGCCAAGTTCCTCGACCCAAAGCCTGCACAAAATCTACTCTGTGCAAAAAAATGAGCCTTGTCGCTTGGGTCTCGGTATCAATTTAACTGACTGGTTGCCTGCCCGCCCTACTGACTGGTTGCGTATCAACTTGAAATATACGGTATGGAAGGATAAACCCTTACAGAATTTAATGGCTCAACTCGAACAAACTGGTTTAGTCGCTCAAGTATCGTTACTTCGACCAGATTGGGCTGTAGCTGTTAAAGTGAGCAAAATTGTTGGTCAATTGGTGAGTTACCTACTACGTGAAGGCTCTCAACATGAGATTTTTTCCTCCACGATTGACCTCAACCTCCGAGATTTGAAGGCGGGCTATCATGTTGTAGTTGGCTCCCACAGCAATGAAATTTTGCAGACTTCACTGAAAATCGACGCAAACGGACACCTGACAGATATTAGTGGGAGTTCGCTTTCGCGTCTTTCTTATGCCGTTATTCAAGTCCTGGCATTAAAGCGGCGCGGACAGGAAATAGCTCGTGATGAACCCTGGTGGGAACTCTTGGAAGCTGTCAAAGAACAAATCCTGGATGCTGAACCTGCTAACGATCAAGAGCGTCGCAAGCTTTCAATTGACTGGCGTTCTACGGTGACTCAGGTTCGGGTATTAGCTCGCAAGCAACGGGGGTTCTTATTACCAGAAATCAGAGAAATTATTGCTGCGGCTCAAGTTGAAGTAGATGCCAAGTTAGCACCACAAAGAGCGAACGAAGCCTTTGGGATGGAAGAATTACTGCCTGAGTTGCAAGATTATCTCGGTGTGCGGACTGAGCAAGAACTTAGCAAGTTGGTTCAAGATTATCAGGGTGCATTGGAGGTCTCTCAGCAATTGCTTGAGGAGTATAATCTTTCAGGAGATTGACTGTGGAAGGATTACCTTATGAACTGTGCGACCTATGCGAGGAGGTCTTTTTGATCTGCGACGAATTTGAGAGTTACGACAGCCTCCGTTCATTTTGTAGAGTGCGAGAAGAGTTTCATTTTTTGACTTTTAAACTAAAAGGCAAAGACGCTAGTCCATCATCTTTATTTAACCTCAATTTACCACTTTTACTTGAAAGTAAACATCAGCGATATGGCTGGGTATTCCCTATTTTTTTGAAAGCTTTGGCATCCCGTTATAAAGATGACGAGCGTCAAAGCAGACTGAATGACTTATATTCTAAGATACAGTCATGTAGCAATCAGCCTCAAGTACAGTATTCCCCAACATATCGGCGTGACCAAAGACTCTTTAACTCCCTTCTAGAAATAGACTTTGAAGAACAGCAAGAGGAGGTAACAAACGCTCTAAGATTACAGCAATCGCTTAAGAGAGCAGCGGCATTTCTGGTTCATGGAGACGAAAAATGCGGACAAGAAACTTTAGTTCATCGGCTCTCTCAATTATCAGAGTTGCGGAACGGTCGGCGCATAAAGATTAAACTGGCTGGTATGGGTGATGTTTCCGATTTATGGAATGCAGTTGCTGCTTCCTTGACAAGTTCCAACCAGGTAAGTTACTTGTCGCCAGACAAAGTGATACCTTTGGTTAGTGAATGTTTGCAAAGTCAGCATTTAGTTTTTATCTTTACTGAAGTTCACCGTACTTGTATCGGGTTTCTGCCTGAATTAATCGAACAATTTTGGCAACCTATCTTAGATATAGTTAATTTAAAGGAAACTTACTTGGTCATGTTTTTAGTGGATAGTAAAGGAAAAGTCTGTCAATCGGGAATGCCTTTAGCTTGGCAAGTTTGTCACCAGGAATACCCCACAGTTCCCCTACACTTGCCGCCAACAACAAAATTTTTACAGGGGAAGATTTCTCAATGGCTGCGAATGGCAATAGCCGCAGAAGTCGTACCCGATCATTTATCAGTTGAGACATTGCTAAACGAGTCTCAAGGCGGTGTTCCAGAACTTGTTTATCAAAGAATTTGTTATTACTGCGGTTGTAGTTGGGAAGGAGGATTAGCGCAATGGTTGATTCAGTGATTCCTCGCGTCTATACGGGTACAAAGCAACCTTCTCCAGAAGAGCGCAAACGTTATGGAATTCAGCCTTACTACCCTTCAAAAAAATTAATTGAAGCGGTCAACCTTACTATCTTTTTGCAGAAACGTCCTCTATTGCTGAAAGGCGAGCCTGGAGGCGGTAAAACTAGACTGGCAGAGGCAGTCGCTCGCGAGTTAGGATTACCTTATGAAGCCTGGTATATCAAGTCTACGACTAGGGCAAAAGATGGACTGTACACCTACGATGCAGTGGGTCGCCTTCACGATGCTCAATTGGCACGATTTGATGACGAACAACGGTCTAAAGTAAAAAAGATCGGTGAGTACATTAAATCTGGTCCTTTGGGTCGTGCTTTTCAAAACAAGCAGCGGACTGTACTGCTGATCGATGAGATTGATAAAGCCGATATTGACTTTCCCAACGATTTACTACAGGAGTTAGATGAGGGGAAGTTTACTATTCAGGAAACAGGAGAGGAAATTAAGGCAAACCAGCCACCAATTATATTTATTACCAGTAACGACGAGAAAGATTTACCCGATGCCTTTTTACGGCGTTGCTTGTTCCACTATATTGAATTTCCTTCTCAGTCTGACTTGGTGAAAATTCTTAATGCTCACTTTCCAAATTCGTCATCGGGAGTCATCGCAGCAGCGGTTAGCCGCTTTGACAAACTCCGAATACAGATGGAAGAAGACAGCAGCAGAACGGGTAAAAAGGTGAGTACCAGTGAGTTAATTGATTGGTTTACTATCCTGCGACAATATCCTGAAGACCAAGCATTAGCGGAGCTGAATGGAGAACTTCCTTTTGCTGGAGCTTTGCTGAAGTATTGGAAAGATTATCGTAACTACTTACGCAAGCCAGGGGAGGATAAAAAATGAATCCCACTGAAGTGCCTTTACTGAATGTTTTGCTAATTCTTTTTAAGGAGTTGCGAAAGTGGGGTCTTCCTCTGGGTGTGGAAGAGTATATGTTGGCATTGCGATCGCTCCAAGCTGGTTTTGGTATCGGCGATCGCAATTCCCTAGAACGACTTTGCTGCACCCTGTGGACAAAATCGGAAGGAGAAGCTCGGTTGTTGAAACGACTGCTCAATGAGGTAATAAAGGAATCTGTGGAAATCCCTCAATCCACCTCTACTGAATTGCCATCAACGGAACGAAAAACATCCCAGCAATCTCAACCTCAAACCTCATCAAAAGAATCTGAAGAAACTGTCACTTCTTCTACACCTTCAGCAGTTCCTGAAACATCAGAACAGTCTTCACCTATAACTCCTTTAGAACAATCTGAACAACCTGTATCTCAACCTACTTCGCCTCCTGAAATTCCTCTAGACATAAACGAACCAGAACAGGTGATTCAAGCTATCCGGCAAAGTGGGTCTAACAGCTTAGAAATGAGCTACTACCGCCAAAATTCAGCCGATGAATACTTGCCTGTTACCCCCCGACAGATAAAACAAAGTTGGCGTTTTCTCCGCCGTCGAGTGCGAGAAGGTACGCTAGAAGAATTGGATGTAGAGGGTACGGTAGAAAAAATCTGTCGGGAAGGGGTTTTACTGGAACCGGTAATGATGCCAAGCTATAAAAACCGAGCTGAACTCGTGTTACTCGTTGACCAAGGCGGTTCGATGGTGCCTTTTCATCATTTATCCCGTGAATTAATAGATAAAGCAAAACAGGGGGGAAACCTCACCAGAATTGACGTTTATTACTTCTATAATTATCCTGAAAAATATTTGTATACTGACCCCAATCGGCTCAAATATCAGCTAGTTACAGACATTTTAGAATCAATGGATAGCAGAACAGGGGTATTAATTGTCAGCGATGCAGGAGCGGCACGGGGAAACCTTAATGAAGATCGAGTGGAATACACGGTAAAATTCCTAAAACAGCTCGCTCAGTCAGTACGTTATTATGCTTGGTTGAATCCCATGCCGAACGATAGCTGGCAAGATACCACTGCTGGCGAAATTGCCAGTTTTGTGCCAATGTTTGAAATGAGTCGTGAGGGATTAAACGCAGCTATTAATACTTTGCGAGGACGTTATATTTATTGGGAGCGTCCCGAGCGGGGGATTGTGTAATAATGATGAGTGAAGCAAGTACAACAGATTATGATATTGCCGTCGAGCGAGTTGTAGGATTTCTCCAACAATTCGATCGCGCACATTTCGACTTAGCTTGTCATGTCGCATTTCCACTGGTAATCACGCCGGACTTACTTTACCAAATTTGGCTGCGCTTCGTACCTCAAGCACCTTGGACAGCAGTGGCTCGCGTACTTCTATCTCGTTTGTGTCGTGAGGTAGGGTATGAGCTTTACGAAATGGATATTGCGGTTCGCAATTTGTTGTTAGCAGAACTCAAGGATAATGAGGAATTTAATAAAGATAAGCCAAGATTAGAAGAATTGGCAGATTTTTTGACCAGCTATGTAACACAACAGTTTACTGGGGACAACCCTCATACAAACAATTTAGCACAGGCACAGCGTTGGACAGCCCTTGCTTATACTAAACCCAATCAACTTAGTCGCGAACTATTAAAGGCGATTAATTTGAGGTTGCAAGATAAAAACTATAAAGAATTATTTCGCCTATCCTCATTAGTAGAAACTTTTGCGGAACCACTGGCTAAATTCGCTCCACTATTGATTACTTACGCTCGTGGAATAGAAAGGCTAACTTGTGGCGACCAAATCATTGCTGAAGAATTATTCAGAAGATTGCCAATGCCTAAGCGATACATTGAGATTCATGGAGTCAATGTACCGCTTCTAGAACGAGTTTATATTTCTACTTTTGGACAAGGTAATTCTAGTCTCACCCTCTATGCCTTCCACCTCCGCAATAGCATCAATCAGGGACTAGAACCAACCGTAGCAGCAGCCTCCCAGTTGTGGGAACAATTAGTCAATTTGGGAAATGCACTAAACATTCCAGAATTACAAACTCTACGACAACAATTGATCTGTTATGAAGGCGAGCGCTATTTTCCAGAAGCCGAAGATTTTTTGGGAGCCGAATACTTAACCTTATTAGAAAATAACGAACCGAGTTTACACTTCCAAGTTCCTCCTCAACCGGGCGGATGCGAGCTTCAGGGATTGCTCTGTCCTTTTCGCTTACACGATACTTATGCGCTCGATTTAACTTTATTTTCTCAAGATACTTTGAATATCACACAATTAAATTCTCTCAATCCTCACAACCTTATATTACAAAATATTCAGGCTTCTTTGGGACAAACACTATTGCTGTTTGGTCAACCATCAGAAACACAAGAAGATAACTATCAAGCTTTAGCAGATGCTTGCGTTGCTCAATTACTCCCAGAAGCAGCAGATATAACTAAATTAGTTGGTACGGGTAGTTTATTAGGAAATACGATTTTTGAGTATGAAAACAACCAGTCTGATTCAGCTCAAAAACTTCACATACTGGTTTGGTTCAAATGCCAGGATATGAATCCAAGTCACATGGATAGAGTAGCTGAAATTTTGCTTCATCTTCTGTGGTGTCGTCATAAAATTCTCTATGTTTATAACCAATACTTTTGGTGCGTGAGTCAGGTGAAGCAAGTCTGCAATTCTCTGGAAGGTTATCGGCAAAGCTTTAATCAGATTTCTCAACAACTAAATGAGCGATCGCAACTGATAGACTTACTGACCAATTTTAAGGAGATAGAGTTTGAGTATTTTGGATATTTGAAGGATTTAGAAGAACACGAAAAAACCCTTGCCATCAACCAACTCAATTACAAAACTTATTTGGACAAGCTAGAGAAGCTTTTCTTCACTAATTTAGGTTTTTGTCAAAATTTTCTGACCAAAATTAACTCTGAAATTCAACAGCAACACCAAGAATACAATCGTTATCTAAATCATATCAAAAGTTTTCTTATCAACAAAAACACTGTAATTATTCAGTGGCAGATTAGTGAAAATTATTTTAAAGTTTATATCATCATTAAAAAAGAATCTGCATATCCGATAATTTGGCAATCTTCAGCAGAGAATGGTTCAGGCTTAAGTAACTGGGCTCATGAATATTTTCAAGATTACCAAGAAAATAAACAACAGTGGCGAGAACAACTCTCGCTACTACTTCAGGACTTGGCTCAGATACTACATCTCGATGAGATACTGAACTACTTGCCTACCACTTGCGACCAATTAATTTTGATTCCTCATCGCTT
This sequence comes from Microcoleus sp. Pol1C5, assembly GCF_036701115.1. Lineage (NCBI taxonomy): Bacteria > Bacillati > Cyanobacteriota > Cyanophyceae > Oscillatoriales > Microcoleaceae > Microcoleus > Microcoleus sp. Pol1C5. Next base: position 34,182 of record NZ_JAUBQE010000034.1, read on the forward strand.
TCTCCACTGCATCCCTCTTCATGCTCTTCCACTTGCTGATGGGTCATGTTTACTCGACCGTTTTCCCGGTGGCGTGCGCTATGTACCCAGTTGCCAGCTATTACAATTGATTCAAACTAGGCAACGTCCTGATTTTAACCACTTCTTTGCTATTCAAAATCCTAACGGTGACCTAACTTACACTGATATTGAAGTAGAAACGATCAAGCAATACTTCCCCCATGCAGATGTTTTAGCTAAAGCTGCTGCAACAAAGGATGTATTGAATAATCCAACACTCCACTCTGTTCATTGCTTGCATTTCTCTGGTCACAGCGATTTTAACACTAATTCACCCCTACAATCTCGTCTTTTCTTTGCTGATGAATCTGTTACTCTAGCAGAAATTTTTACCCTCGATCTGAGCCAATGTCGTCTAGTAACTCTTTCTGCTTCTGAAACAGCCCTAACCGATTGGACAAGCGCTAGTGACGAGTGTATTGGTTTTCCCAGTGCTTTTTTATTGGCAGGTAGTGCAAGCGTAGTAGGCAGTCTCTGGGCACCCAGCGACATATCCACAGCTTTTTTGATGATTAAGTTTTATCAAAATCTACAAACAGCTTCTACATTAGCTGTGGCCCTCAACCAAGCCCAACTCTGGCTCCAAAATATCACAAAGGCTGAATTAAAATTCTGGATAACAGCTAATTCGCTTCCACTCGATCCTACAATGCGGCAGAATTTCAATAAAATGCTGCACAAGCTTCAAGATGACCAAAAACCCTTTCAAGACCCTTTCCACTGGGCTGCATTCTGTGCTATAGGTCAATAGGAGTGAAAAAATGGCACTGTCCCTTTACGAACAAACTATCCTAGATTTTATCTACATCGCCCAAAACCAACCCGAACTATTCACAGCAGAAGACCGTACTGCTTTTGCCAAATTGGTAGCAACACTCCCAGAGGATGTGGAAGAAATTTCCAATGCGATCGCGCTTTGGTTCGACATCCATCCTCACATCCTAGATGCCTTTTTTGCCCTAGCTGATGATTCTGCGTCGTTAACTTCGTAGATTCCCAGATGATGCCCAACCATTTAGAGAGCCTTTCCACTGGGCTGTATTCTGTGCTATAGGTCAATAGGAGTGAAAAAATGGCACTGTCCCCTTACGAAGAAACTATCCTAGATTTTATCTACATCGCCCAAAACCAACCCGAACTATTCACAGCAGAAGACCGTACTGATTTTGCCCAATTGGTGGCAACTCTCCCTGATGATGTGGAAGAAATTTCCAATGCGATCGCGCTTTGGTGCGACACCCATCCTCACATCCTAGATGCCATTTTTGCCCTACCTATTGAAGAATTAGACAGCCTTCGAGCAGCAGGTGGTCGCAATACTCCCCTCACGGGTAAAGAGGCTAAGGATGCGATCGAAAATACAGTTCGAGAGAGTATCCCACCAGAGAAGTCACCCCCTCCACCCAAGAAATGAAAGAATAGCGCCTTAACCCGTCTGTGCGATCGTACCGAGAGTAAAAATCGAATTCGATCGCGCAAAGCGACACAACAAATTTTCCACAAATTTTACTGAAGCGTTATGCTGTAACGATTTTCTCCAACCGCCACGTTAAGAAATTAGTCAGACCGATGCAGCAATGCAGTAACTGCGGCAAACTTTCTGGTATCGGGTCGAGTATACACGCCTGCATGAAGATAGAACGGCACGGCCAAGCCAAAATACTCACGCAACAGGAAATCGAGCTTTTGTTCAACAAAGGTTTGCAAACCGCTCGCGATCGCACGCTCTTCGGCGTCTGTCTCTATACCGCTTGTCGGATTGCCGAAGCTTGTTCCCTGATGGTCAAGGATATCTACACAAACTCTGGCACCGTCCGTTCTACAATTAACTTCCGCAAAGCCAACACCAAAGGAAAACTTCAAACCAGAACGATTCCGGTCATTGAAGACTTGCGAAGTCTCCTAATATCTTGGCGTTCTCACGCCGGCCAGACTTATTTATTCCCCGGCCGCCACCCGTCCCATCATTGGAAGCATCTGCACACCAACTCAGCGGATCAGATTTTGAGAGAAGCGTTCGAGCGGGTTGGCATCGAGGGAGCCTCCACCCACAGCTTCCGTCGCACCGCCCTGACTCAGATGAGCAACGCCGGAATTCCACTGCGGATTATTCAAGAAATCAGCGGTCACAGTAACCTCGAACAGTTGCAGCACTACTTAGAGGTGAAGCCGGATCAAGTCAAAGGAGCGATCGCCAGTCTTTCCATGCTGTCCTACACGGGGAAAGGTACATTTTCCCCTGTAGAGGATGAATTGTCTGCTGTGCCGTTACCAAGAGAGCAACTGTCACAAGGCCTATCAGACTCGGAGCCTGAAGAAATTCCCGATTGGTGACGAGCAATTTTAGATTTTAGATTTTAGATTTTAGATTTTGGATGCAAGCATTAAAGTCACGCATCAAGAGCATCGAGTGCCGATCGCTTTCTTTCCCCCGGCAGAAGCCCTAACCCCTGGATTTGTTACAATTCTCGATTGTGTGGAGCGGGTGCATCTCCAAAACCGGCTCAAAGGAGAATTGTTGACAATGTGGCTAAAATTTGGTGTTGCTCTCAGTGGCGAACTGACGAGCATTGATGAGGTTGTGCGCGGAAAAACTAACCTCGCTTGTCTCTACTGCGGTGGCGGATTGACAGCAAAAAAGGGTTCGGTGAAAGAACATCACTTTGCCCATACCGGGGAAACTTGTAAACCAGTTTCGCAGCGGATTAAAACCAAAGCATTTCCCTCGCTGCCTCTATACGATAATTTCAACATACAGCTTAGGGGTGATGAATTGGAACAATTGAAGGTGCTGTGGAAAGAGTACGGTGCTGCTAATTGTCTGATTCCGAAAGACTTGGTAAACTTTCGGTGGCAGTTGAAAGGATTGTTGGAATCAGAGGGATCTCGCTCTTATCAGTTTACCGACTTGGGTAAAATCCCAGTGGGTGCGCTTCCCCTGGCGTTGTTCAACAAAGTCCAAGAACCCTTGCTGCTATCAGAGTTAATGAAGTTAGAAAGCTCTGTAGAGATTGCCGAAGCTGCGGGATTATCCTGCTTGGAAGAACGGCGGGCTGATTTGCTGATTTATCGAGCGCAGCTTCGTCGAATTCTGGTGAACGCGCTCTATTTTCTGGAGGTAAAAGCGGACGGGCACTGCTTCTATAAAATTGGGGTGACAACTCGATCAATTGAGGAACGCATCGCGGAAGTGCAGCGGGATGTGAAAGCGCATTACTCGGATGTCGCCGTCAGCTTGCTGGGACTGTGGGAACGCCGCGGCAATATGGAGTTGTACTTCAAACACAGATACAAAGCGTTCAATTACCGCATCGGCACGCTGACAGAGTATTTTGTATTTCCTGATGTCAAAGCCGTGCTGAATGATTTGTATGGGATGGAACCTAAAGTGCTTAGTGATGTTGAGGTGGATGTTCTCAGCTTGTGCAATCGCCTCTGACTAAACCCCACAGCAGTTACGCATCGTCACAGAACTATAAGGACTTGTGGCAGGTTCATCAAACTAGATAAAGTTAGCAATCGCTACAAGATTTGGAGCTACTTTGCAAGCGTCTAAGCCTTCAAGATAGCGAATCAAGTTCCAGTCTACCTTATTAATAAAACCTGTTCGGGTTTCTCGCAACTTGATAACTAATGTAGTTTTCTTGGACGCTCCGCGACATAAAAATTATTTTGGTTTGCACGCGGGGATATGGTTAAAGCTATACTCCGTAACAATATCGAGTTTTTTATCGATATTAGGCTCCGCTATCGTCAATATGAATGGAGCGAAACGCTTTGCCTCAATACTATTGAGTTAAGGCTCAAAATTTCGCATCATCAGTCAGACTGTCACCCTTAAGTGAAGCATATTGAAGTATGGAACAGCTTATCCGTAACTAAACAGCGTTAAACTGTAGTTTACCTCAGAAGCCCAAAAATCAACACTTTCTCCGATCCCTCCCCATAAATAAGCATCTATGCCTACTTTCTCCGCTAACCCCGACAACTTTGGCGAATTGCTGCAAATGGTTAAAGATGGACACGAGATCGCTTTGACAGCAGGGGAATATAAGGGGCCATTTACCATTGAACGAGCGATATTGCTTCGGGGGGAGGGAGAAAACAGCGTCATTTTTGCCACTGACGAACCTGCCTTAAAAATCACAGTTCCCGGAGTGAAACTGGAAAACTTGACCGTTCAGCGGACTGTCGGTGGCAATACGGGAGAAGTTGCGATCGCAGCCGCAGTAAATACCGCGCCAGTTTTAGATAGAGTAAGATGTCTAGGAACCGCTCCCCACGTCCAGTGGCTAGGAGTAAGCTGGGACATTCCCGCCGCCGTCTACTTTGGGGAAATCCAAACCGACCGACACTTGGAACGAACCGAACAACTCCAACTTGGCAGCGACTGCACAATTTCCTGCTCCCAGCCTTGGTTACAAGTACAGCAGCCTTACCTTTGTTGCGGCTTGCAGAAACTAAATATTATCGTCAATTCCAAAGATATTCCAGCCGGAACTAACCTATGTGGCTCTATTGTTTTGCAAGCATCTAGCCACAACGTCTCGATAGAAATCTCTGCAATTGTTACAGCACCTCAAATAAGTAATAATCACTCCCCTTTCTCACCACAGATTGCCACAACAGCTCTCAATCAAAATAATGAGGAAAATTGGGGATATCGGTTTTTAGGGAATCAGGCGATCGATTACCTAATCCGTGAGATAGAAGGTAAAGATGCTCTCTTAAAATATCCTGAATTTAGCAATCGTCGCGATCGCGCCGCAGACTTGCTATCTGACATTTTAGGAGACGAACCCAGGGGGTTCTATGTCCGCCGGAAAGGGCCGGGAGAAGAACCGGGAGAAGAAAAATGGGAACTGGCGATCGCCACAGATATCGAAGCAGCAAAATTACCAGCAATCCTTGAAAAACGGCAAAAAACTTTAAGTTTATTAGCTCTTGTCACAGAAGGGAGATCCGATGGCTTGCGCTTACTTTCCGCTCGTTTATTTTCCCCAGAACGGGGACGTACTGACGGTTTTTCCGTTCTTTTCTCCCTGCGTTTGCACCTCAATCACCAGTCTCGAATAGGAGTGCCAAATTCAGCTTTCGATCGTATGAAAGCAGTTCCTTTTTGCGGGGATTGCGTGCCAACAGAAGAACAGTTAAAAACTTGGAAAGCGTTTTTAAAGATTGAAGAGCGGATAGCTAAGACGCGAGAATTTTTCGTACCTTTTTCGGGTCATAACTACGGCTCTGCTACCCGCAAAATCACTTTTGAGATAACTGCCTCTTTAGCGCAACTCGACAAATCATCAGGCACCAATCTCAAACAAGATGACTTTTGGGCCAGAGCAGCTAAGGCTAGAAATGAGGATGTAAAACTTGTAGTTCGAGTTGAAGAGAATCGTGAGAAAGATGATAACACAAAAGATGATAACACGTCAAAGCAGGAATCTGCCATTCAGCCTGCAAGGTGGAATACAATTCTATTAGGAGCTATTGAAGAAATTGATAGAAAAAAAGGATTTATCCGAGTTAGGCTTGATTCTCAGTTAGTAGAAAAAATAGGAGAAGGGCGCTATCAATTGCCACAAAAAGGCTTTTTATCTTTCGAGGCGGCCGGAGATTTAACTCAAATTAAGCGACAGAAAAAAGCTTTAGATGATTTGCAAATGGGAATAGCTCAAAATCCCTATGTAGGAGAATTTTTCTTTGATGCTTCTAAGGCAAGGCCCTTGCAAACAACTGTTAAACTGAAGCCAGAGGATTTATTACTATCTGGGGCAAATGATGACCAAGTTGCAGCAGTAGAAGCTGTGTTATCTGCACCCGATTTAGTGCTAATCCAAGGGCCACCAGGAACAGGAAAAACAACAGTCATCGCTGAAATATCCTATCAAGTTGCGCTGCGGGGTGGGAGGACTTTAATTGCTTCTCAAGCGAATTTAGCTGTTGATAATGCGTTGAGTCGCTTAATTCATAGTCCTGTTATCCGCGCTTTGCGAAAAGGTCGTGCCGAGCGAGTTGAAGAGGAAGGGTTGCCATTCCTGGAAGATAAAGTGATTGGTAATTGGTTGAGAAACACGGCTGATGATTGCGAGCAGCGCTTAGTAAAACAGCGAGAAAATATAAAATTTTTCAGGGAATTATTAGTAAGCTCGGAGCAATTTTATGGTTATTTGCGAGAAGAGGAAAACTTACAAGAAATTCAAGAGGAGTTGCGATGGTATAAGGTAGAGCTAGAGGAAACCTGTAGAACGCAGGAAGGTGTCTATCAAAAAGCGGAAGCTAAACAGCGCGAAATTGTTGAATATCTCCTTCCTGGTTTGGAATTGCTAATATCTCACTCTTCAATTAATTGGGAAGATGTAGCAGTCAGTAATTTATTGACAGCAGCTCTAAAACTCTGCGACAGTACCAAAGACCTTACATTGGGGTATCTTTCTGAAGAAAGCTTCAAGGTAAAAGTTGAAAGAGCGGTTACTCTCGCTGCAAAAATGAATCTTCAAATTCCTCACGATTTACGGCTTAATCATTTTCGTTTAGCGGCTTGGTTAAAGAATCAAGGTCTTCCACAAATTCAAATGTCATTGTCTCATTTCCGAGATGCGATGTCATCCCTTAGAGAAGCCGATCAAGCTGCACAAGTGTTCCGTGAGAAGTCAGCCGCCGTTCAACTTTTGGAAACAAACTATCAGCAAAGTCTTACCAACCAGAAAAACCTACAACAAAGCCTCAATAGTTGGGAAAACCGACAATCAAGAATTGTTGCACTCAGAACTAAAATATACCAGTGGAAATCCACCGCTTATGATAGCGTTTATGTAGCGATGAAGCAATGTGTAGAAACTAATCGAGCTTTTACAGATAATCTGATTCAACTACCGCTAGATGTGCTGTCATTTGTAAATGCTACTCCTGCGCCTTGGCGATCGCATCTTGATAGGTGCAAGTCAAAACTTGCTAATTTAAGCAAAAGTGAAGCCAAGCAAAATTCTCTTGTTGAGCCTCCACTGGACGTTGTAGCCAAAGAAGTTATCAGCGGTATTGCTGTTAGTGCGCGAAACTGGCTGAACCAACAACAGGAATTAGAACACAACCGAAAGAACTCTGTTTTAAAAGCCTTAAAAAACTGGGAATCTACAGCTTATGAGAGCGTGTATGAGGAATTAAAAAAATGTGTCAAAGAGAACCGAAAATTTACAGATAACCTGATTAAATTCCCCCCTGAGTTGCTGGCTAGTGTCCCTGCAAAACCTCAGCCTTGGCGTTCTAACCTGGATAGGTGTCGCTCGAAAATTGCTAATTTAATTGCCAAACCAAGTGAAGTCCAAGTTTCTAACTTTGATGTGGAATTAAATACTATTGCAGCCGAGCTGATTGATGGCATTACTGTCAGTGCATCTCAATGGCTGGAGCAGCAGCAACCGGAAACTGAAAAACAACTTCAAAATTTTAAAGAACAGCTTAAAAAACCTCAGCAAGAGGCAGCCCAACAACAACAGGCAATAAGAACTGCTAAAAAGGGATTAGAGGCTCTTGAGCGTGAATCAGAAGCTAAATTAGAAAGATATAAACAGCTATTGAATGAGTTCCTCAAATTGCCAGCAATTCCCCATAATAGCTTACGCAATGTAACTCAGTGGTCTAACTCGAATATAGCCCTGTTGTGGGAAAATCAGATTAGTCAGCTTGAACAATTAATTTCCTCACTCGATCCATTATTAGGAGTACAAGAAACAAAAGAGACTCTCACAAGCATTCAAGCAAGCTTACAACAGGCGGTTAGTAAAGCCTTAAATCAGCTTCGAGAATGTCAAAAGCAACTTGAGCACATGGAAGTTCAACTGCAACAATCCCAACAACTACCACCAACTTTAAATTCTGAACGAAAATGGTGGGAGTTAGCATGGCAAAGTATCCCCGATCGCCTTAAACCGCCAATTCCTGTTAACGGATTATTTGATTTGAACTTCTTACGCATAGTAAAAACGCAATTCGAGACTTGGCATCAACAACTAATCCAAGAAGAATCCCAGCTCAAAGGCTATGAGAACCTAACTCATGATTGGATAGCCAAACTCCGTAACCCCTCCGAACAAGATCAGAGTGAATTGAGGCAAGTTTACATCGACAATGCCAACGTCATCGGTATTACTTGCAGCCAAGTAGCAGGTTACGGTTTCAAAGAATTTACTAATTTCGATGTAGTCATCATTGACGAAGTGAGCAAATGTACGCCTCCAGAAATTCTGATACCTGCACTCAAAGGTAAAAAATTAGTATTGATTGGTGATTACCGCCAATTACCTCCTATGCTACATGAAAATAGTTTAGAAGAAATCGCAACAGAAATGGGAAGCGAACCAGAGGATATCAGGTTTCTGGAAGAATCTTTATTTAAGAAACAATTTGAAGCTGCACCAGAAAGCATCAAGCGACGGTTAACTATTCAGTATCGGATGCACCCCTACATTATGGGAGCGATTAATCAATTTTACGATCATAGCCTGCGTTGTGGCATTATTCAGCCTGAGAAGGAGCGGGCGCACAATTTAGCTGGCGACATCATCCGAGAACAACATCACCTGCTCTGGGTAAAAATGCCGCAAGAACATAGTTTTGAAGAGCAGGTCGATGGAACGTCAAGGTATAATCTTAAGGAAATCGATGCGATTGACATTCTCTGCGAGCAAATGGAGGATGTTTGGAGCCTAAAAGTTGCCGAAGGACAACCCAAAAAAGAAATTGGTATCATTACTTTTTATGGTGCTCAATTGAGGCGAATTGAAGAAATGCTTAGTGACCGCCAATTTCCTTCACTTTCAATTAGAACGGGGACTGTTGACAGATTTCAGGGTATGGAACGGCAGATTGTTATTGTCAGCATGGTGAGGAACAACCCTAATGGAGATATTGGTTTTGCTAAAAAGCCAGAACGGGTAAACGTCGCCTTTTCCCGCGCTCAAGAATTGCTGGTAGTTGTGGGATGCCATTCACTTTTTACACAGCACAAAGGTCAAGTTGGAAGTATGTATTCAGAAGTAGCAAATATTGTACGCAGAAATGGAGGACTGATTGATGTTTCTAGTATCCTCTCCTAAACCAATTGACCCCCAATTACAGGATTTTGTTCAACAAATAGAAAAGCAAAGTCCGGCTGGCATATCAGTGCTGGCTGGTCGTCAATTCCGCTATCCTTTAGAGCAAATATCAGTAGAAGTTACTATTAGCGAACCCCGCAAATTTAACATTCTGGAAGAATTTATTCTCCGCGCTGGTATGGAGAGTGAATTGATACCCACTGAAAATGAATTAGCAGCAGCATTAGGTCTTGATCCCGTATTTGTGCAAAATACTGCTAAGACTCTACGGAGTTTAGAAACTTTAGCTTGGACATCGGATGCCAAAATTATTCTAACCCCTCAAGGTCGGCAATTTTATCTGGAAGGTTCTGTGCCGCAACCACCACAAACAAAGCAGATTTATGCGATCGCTGACCCCTTGCAAGGAAATCTATTTTTTGTATTTTCCCCTGTAGAGGCAGTAGAAATTGACCTACCCAAATTTGGTGATTTTATCACCCTGGAAAATCGGTGTCAAGAAATGTCTGAGTTAGGACTTGAGGAACTCCAACGAATTATTCAGGGTTCTGGTTTAGGCTTGCACGTTCCTGAAGATGGGAAAATCATTACTGCTGCTCTTTTCACCAAGGAGAGCCAAACTATCTGGCAATCTGTTTCAATTTTTGTTATTTTTGATGCGCTTGAAGATGCCATTAAGTTGCAAGTGAGACGAGGAAAACAAATTTTACACTATGCCTCTGATTTACTTGACATTTTCCAAAGTGAAGGAAAAGTTTCTTTACAAACTTTGTTATATTTGAGTGATGAAACGATTGCTGCGGAGCGTGAACAGCTCCTCAATCAACGAAATAAAGAAGTTGAAGACAGAATTAAGAAGATTGAACAGCAGGCGATTGAAACTGTTAAAGAATTGAGGGAAACTGGAAAACAAGTTCCGCCGAAGGGAAGTCAGGAAAAAGACCAGGTAATTTTACTGCGAGATATTCAAATTCGGCAATCTTTTTTAGAAACTTTGAGAGGAGGGAGTCATCAAGTCTTAATTTATTCTCCTTGGGTAAGCCAGGAAGTAGTAGATAATGAGTTTATCCAATTACTCCAAAATTTAGCTAATAGGGGAGTATGGGTTTTAATTGGTCACGGTATTTCTCGGAGACAAGAGAATGAAACCAGACCCATACCGCCACAAGTTGAGCAAAAGCTAAGAGAAATTAAAACGCGGGAAGGTTTGTCAGCAGTGCAGGTATTTTGGCTGGGAAATTCTCATGCGAAGGAAGTTGTTGTAGATCGGGAAGTTCACTTGTGCGGTTCTCACAATTGGCTATCTTATCGGGGCGATAAGCTACCACGCGGTGAGACGGTTTATAAGGTTACGGCTACTGATAAAGTAGAGGAAGCTTATGATTTTCTAGCAGTTCGGTTTAAGGATTATGCTCGAAAATTATGGGAGTTAGCGGTAAAAAATCGGAATGCTAATTTAGCTGAAACATCGCTTTGCACTTGGGGAGCGTTGGGAATGGAAGAAATGGCATTAAACGAATTGCAACTCGCTAATTGGTTAGAACTTTATCCGGTATGGCTAAATGTGGTTCGTCAGGGGTTAAGAGCGAAAAAGATATCCCCGGATTCACCTTATTTGGCAACAGGAATTTCAATGGTGAGTCAATTTTCCGAGGCAGACCCTAATCTTGAGTTATTGCAGTCGAGTTTGCGTCAAGTTATGGGTGCGATCTCCGCCTTAAATCGCCACCAAGCTTTGAAGCTATTAAATGAACATTGGTCGCAATTCCGTCGCCTGAACATTGCAGACTCGGCGTTAGTAAAGCCTGATGATTTTATTTTAAAATATGTTGTTAGAGAACCCGATCGCCCTCAAAAAGCATCAGGTAAAAAAGCATCTAGTAAAAAATATAGAAGTAAACAAGGTTGAAACAGGTACAGCATTTATTATTAGTTGCTGCCCGACACTAAAAATGAAAGCTGCTGCTATTGAGATTTCATCTATTTTTGGTACTTCTGCGAATGTAACTTTAACACTCACACCTTTCTGTTTGTAATTAATTTCCTTTAAATAGCCAGCAGATTGATTTATCTGGTACTTGGACACAGGTCACGGCCAGTTGGCGGTTTATGGCGCGCTTGTAGCTTTCTTCTTCAGAAATCCGTTGTAAGGTGGTGGGATGGCGGAAATATACCACACCGCAGACACCATCTATGCTCATGCTATCCTCGGCACAAGGTCTTTCTCCGCGCCCTTGTAATCCCCACGTCATTTTTGTTTGCCCGCCATCTTCCCAACGCAAAGTCCTTCCTCCGCCTCCAGCCCAAGAAACCGACTCATAGATACAAGTTTGTTTAAGTTCTACCTTGTCTTGGCGAAGCAACCAACAGGAAACAGATGCTCCTTCAATTCGGCCTGCGCGTGCAGGTGTGGCAGCCATGCCCAGTGCTATAATCGGTAGGAAAACCGACAAAGTTTTCAAGTTTTTATCCACGGTTAACATATTCGGAAATAAGGGGAGTGTCAGGCCTGGCAAGTTCTATTGTCACCCTGACCAATGTATTACCAAACTTGTTGCCGATCGCCACCAATACCCCAATTTTGGGAGAAACCGAACCAAACCCAACACGCCCCCCATGCCCCCAATATCGAAGAGTGCGGTCGCTACACTTTCTATGCACGCAACCCGAGCCCCTATTGCATAGGCAAACTAACTAATTATTTCGCGTGTCCCAATCAAGGTCGTGTTGCGGGGTTTGTACGAAACGAAGCCCAAAGTGCGAGCGTGATGTTGAGTTGGATGCGAAAGGCGATCGAGATGGAAGATGATGTGAGTCAAAACCCAGATGTCAACGAATTAGATAAGTGCGTAGAAGGCGTAGCCATCGCTCTCAAGTACAGCCATTGAGTCTTACACAGTTTAGAGAAACGCTTTGAGCTCTTACTACTTGTTGAACTAGCAACACATAACCTCTTGGGCAATCGGGTTTTTAAGACTGGGATTATCCGATCGCCCTCATACAGCAATGGCTATGGAAAAGCCGCAATTGCCCGCTGTACACCTCCTTACACTGCTACACATCACCCGCACCGTGCTTTTGGTACGGTTAACACCAGCGATACTTCCTCCGACGCTCACACGCCAGCAGAACGGGCAAGGCAAGCTCATGGCGTGGCCACAGCATTTACGGTTTCTAGGAATAGTTTTGTACGGTTTTCTTCAATACCAATTACTCTGGCAAATACGACCAACTGGGTTGGGTTCTCCTGACTATTCCTCCCACTTATAAAGCGGCATCATAATAACTGTAAGCAATGAGCTTCAACCAAAACAAACTTATAGAGCTTTACCAATCTTTGAGGTGACAGATTATGTTGATGCGCTCTTGGCAACCCTTCACGGAAATTGAAACCATCCGTCAGCAACTCGATAAAGTTTTTGACCAACTGGCAACAACGAGAGATAACTCAGAAGCCACTTGGATGCCCGCTCTGGAATTGGCTGATGCTGGGGACAACTTCGTATTAAAAGCGCAACTGCCTGGAATTGACCCCAAAGACATTGACGTTCAAGTGACTCCGGAAGCAATTTCCATCTCTGGCGAACGCCGCTACGAAAACACAGACGAGAAACCTGGGTACGTCCGCTCTGAATTCCGCTATGGCAAATTCCACCGGGTGCTTCCCTTGCCCGCACCCATTCAAAACGACTCTGTGCAAGCTGAATGCAAAGATGGCATTCTAACGCTAACACTGCCCAAAGTGACTGAAGCTCGCAATAAAGTCGTCAAGATTAATTTAGCCGAAATTGCTGGAGCTTCAACGAATCCAGCTTTGGAACAGGCTAACCAATAACGATCTGCTGTGCTTAATCGAGTGAGGCAAATTTCTCCAAATTGAGCCTAATTGGATTTACTTAACAACAACGGAACTGGAAAAGCTGATACCGGGAGCTACCATTGCTCTCGGTATTCTTTATTTGGGAAAGCCGAGCGAAAAGCTACCTACAACTGTCCTGAACCCGCAGTGAATTCAGCAACGCTTATAAGGCAGGCTTCCAGTAAATGCAGGAGAGAAGACGACGAGCAGAATACCCAATTGGGAGCTCAGGGGCATTGAAATCCCTTAGTCCTCCGTTCCACCCACTTCTGTGGCGAGTAAAGACGCTTGGAGTACGGAGCGACCACGGGGCGCTTTTACGGTCATCAGAAATTCTTGGGAAAAACGCTGCTGCCAGGAACGCGAAGGTTTGATAGTGCTGAACTCACGTATCTAGCAACTCCTGTAAAATCTGTTCTACTGTTACCTTCAACGGAGGTAAATTATTCTGTACGAGCGAGATCCTTCGATTAATACTCAATTGCCTCCGTTTTCTGCATCCATGCAGTCTAAAAAAGCACAATTTCTTATGGGCTAGTATCGAGAGGCGTTTTAAGTTTCAGCTTAACATTGGTTCCTTTCTTAAGGACAACTTCACCACTAGGACAAGACTTGACATAAGCCGCTGTTGCTGCACCCCCAGCTACAGCACCATGCTTGAATTTCGCTTGATTGCCGAGGAAATGACAGGCCGCTGCTCCAGCTAAAATAATGCCAGCATTCTGAACAAACTTGCCTTTGGTTTTTGTTTGTACCTGAGTATTCACGCTCAGTAACATCAATGGGATAAGCTGAGCCATCTGCGAGTTGAATGTCATCAAAAACTAGATGCAAACTCAATTTTTTGCCTTGAGCTGCTTTGACGACATCTTCCAGATGTCCCTGAATCACGGCATCTTTAAGAGTTTTATTGCCTCCTTTGATTCGCAGAGTAAAACGCTCGTTGTCGCGGTTTTTACCCGCGGACAAATCTTGTTGGAGAATGGTATCAAAACTGGTTCCAGCAGGGACGCGCGCTGGCTGATTTTTAAGCTTGCCCGACGTAGAGCTGAAGAGCTTAGATACAGGATTTGGGCTTTGATTAGCCGGAGCAGAAGTGTTGGCTATCTGCTCGCTTGACGAATGACAAGCAACAGTGTTGCACAGGAATACGGCACCCAATAGTAAGGGTATTAACTTTTTCATCGTTGGTTTCTTCGATTCAATAGGCTATCCGAATCAGATTCAGCTAAAATTAGCCAATTGACAAGGGATTAACTGAGCAGAAATGCAAGCGCTCCTACAACTAGGCTAGTTTAGCGAACGACTGGGTAGGATTATTTTGCGAACTACTAAAGTAAAAGTCTCCTTTTAATTCTATTTGCCAGTCGGTAAAGAGGTTGAATTGCCAACAAACGAAAAGCCACTCCGCAGGGATTTATTGTTGGCAACCTGCACATTAAACCTCACGGTGTCAACCATTTTACCTGATTTAGCTTGCAAATTCCACTCTCCAGGTTTCAAATGCCAGAATAGCGAATTAGACGACTGCGTGGCTAGCTTCTTACCATTCAACGACCACTCGATAGGGGTATTATTGACTCCTGATAATTTAAACTCTAGCCGTGCATTCTCATTATAATTCATCACAAAATAATCATTATTTTGAGGAAAGACTATTTTGAAATTACTGTTAGTCAAACTAGATTTACTCTGCTTTGCTAACCAGCCGTTATACTCTTCAGATAACTTTAAACTCCCTGACTCAGTTTCGTACTTACTAATATCTTCAGGAGAAAAATATTCTTGCACAACTGACGGACAATCAGGGTTAGGTCGCCACCCAGAAATAGCACAAATAGGGCGCTGTACTAACCCTTTCAAGGTCGGAAAAGCCGCAGGTTCTTGATGTTCGTGTAAGTGTAGCATAATGTGATTCCAGAGGGGTGCAGCACCCATAACTCCAGAGACTTTTTTCATGCGATCGCCATTAAAATTTCCGACCCAAGTAGCAACAGTATAATCAGTAGTAAAACCCACCGTCCAAGTATCCCGAAAATCCGAAGAAGTTCCCGTTTTCACCGCCGTAGAAAAGGGTAAAGCTAACACCGAATCCACCCCAAATTCTTGAGCGCGGGCGTGAGTATCGCTTAGCATATTAATAATTAAAGCCGCTGCTTTTCGCTCGATTAAAGGTTGAGAATTAGGAATTGTATCGGGATTTTTTAATGTAGTTAAAATAGGCGTTAATTGTCCTTGTCTCGCCAACGTAACATAAGCCCTAGCCAACTCAAACAAACTGACTTCACCACTACCTAAAACTAACCCCAAGCCATAGTATTCTGGAGGTTGATTTAAATGCTCAAAACCCAGTTCATGTAGCCGATTGAGGAAGCTAGGAACTCCCACCTTTTCTAATACCCTTACTGCTGGAATATTGAGGGAATTTGCTAAGGCAATTCGCACCCTCACTGGACCTAAAAAGGTGCGATCGTTATAATTAGTAGGGCTATAAAGTTTGGCACCAGGAATGGCATAATAAGTCGGTACATCTGCCAAAATCGTATTGGCTCTAATGGCACGTTTTTCTAAGGCTAATTCATACAAGAAAGGTTTAAGAGTAGAACCAGGCTGACGTAAGGCTTGCACTCCGTCATTCCGACCTATTTCTGTTTGATTAAAATAATCAGGAGAACCGACATAAGCTAAAATTTGCCCAGTATGATTATTGATGACTAAAGCTGCGGCATTGTGGACATTATGGGGAGATAAAGTGTTGACAACTTGCTGCACTTGTCCCTCAACAAACTGCTGTAAAGAACGATCGATAGTGGTACGAATATGAGACGGATGCTGCTTAGGTAATTGATTGGATAGCCAGAATAAAAAATGAGGTGCGGCAATAATTCCCTGCTTGACTGGTACGAGTAAAATTTCTTCAGTTAAGGCTCGTTCTGCCTGCGAGCGCGTGATATATTTGTCCTTGACCATGCGATCGAGTACATAAGTTTGCCGTTTTTTTAACGATTGCCAACGGTAGTAAGGATTGAGATTATTTGGATCGTTAGGAATGGCTGCTAAAAGGCTGGCTTGAGCAAGATTGAGATCGGCGGCGGAAATGCCAAAATAGGTGCGAGAAGCGGCTTCTACACCGTAAATATTGCCGCTCATGGGTAATCTGTTGATGTAAGATTCGAGAACTTCATCTCTATTCATGCCGGCAAAAATACGCCAAGATAGCCAAATTTCTCTTACTTTGTGAGGCAATGTGCGAGGAGCAGGCTCTAGCATCCGTGCTAACTGCATGGTGATGGTGGAAGCACCGCTGACTACGTGTTTGGCTTGTGCAGCTTCGAGGAGCGATCGCGCGATTGCTCTCACATCCATAGCACCATGTTGATAAAATCGGCTGTCCTCAGCGGCGATAATTGCTCGCACAAAGTGAGAAGAAACTTGATTTAAGGGTACTGCGACGGTATGTTCTTGGTCGCGAGTGAGAATAGTGCCTAGGAGGAGCCCGTTACGATCGCTAAATTCGATCGCCGACTGATCCTGGGCGATGTCAGCAGTACGGATGGGTGCAAGATAAGGATGCGATCGCACGATTAGGCCAATTAATACTAACACCAAAAATAGACGAAATTTCGGGTTTCTATTTTTGGGCCAAACTTTTTGGATAATTTTAATCAGCCACAGCCTCAATATACTCATCAATTAATCCCTCAGCTAACAAAGGTTTAATCTATAGCCTTTCTCAGTAACATGATGTGCCATCGTTAATAAGTAATAAAAGCTATATTTCCGATCTATAAACGCATCTACCGGATTCACAAAAGACTACAACCTCAAGATACTTGTTTCCAGAAACTACCGGGTTACCACCTCATTAAGAAACAATACAAAATCCTTACCCTTATAAAATTGTTAGCTTTAATGATTGATATAGCCTTTCTCAGGTACATGAGGTCTGTACAGGGCTTACGTAACTGGCATACGAAAGTTAAACTGTAGGGTGCGTCAGGTGCATTTTTTGAACGATGATTCAGAGTTTCGGGAACTGACGCACCTTACCAATTGTGACAATTGCGTCCAGGACTAATGTAATAAGGCTTGAAAGTCCCGATATTCAGAGAATCTCGTCTACCTCATTTTTGTGAAAAAGGCTAGACTCCTGGCTGTGGTTGAGTTAAAAAATTAATAAATTTATCTGGAAACTCGATCGCGTCAACTGTAGATCAAGTATCCGTAAAAGAGATATCAATTATGAAATTAAAAAAATGGATCGGTGCGATACTTGTCTTCACGCTCGCGCTGGCAATAACAACCTGTGGAGTCACGAATAAATTCTCAAAAATTGAGCCGCTTCCCTCAGTTTCTCCCCTAATTGCTCCGCAACTGGTAGACTGGATTGAAGAAATTAGTCCTACTAGAAAAGCTGAACCTCTCAACCAAATTCGCATTCGGTTTAAAGAGGCATTAATTCCAGTTGAAAGCCTTGATAATTCCGAACAGCAAAGTCAACTAAAACTATTTGAAATTCAACCTGCTATCCCCGGTAAATTTCGTTTTTTAACCCCGCGCATGGTCGGATTTCAACCCGAACAAGCATTACCCAAAGCTACTCGCATTCAAATCGCCATCAAAGCAGGTTTAACCGATTTAAAAAATCACCGCCTCGACAAAGATTTAGCTTGGACATTTAATACAGAACCCATCCAACTGTCAAATTTACCAACTTCTCAGCCAGAGAATTCAGAATTCCAACCCATTGAGTTAAAGCCTACACTGAAATTTACATCAA
This sequence comes from Microcoleus sp. Pol1C5, assembly GCF_036701115.1. Classification (NCBI taxonomy): domain Bacteria; kingdom Bacillati; phylum Cyanobacteriota; class Cyanophyceae; order Oscillatoriales; family Microcoleaceae; genus Microcoleus; species Microcoleus sp. Pol1C5. The sequence goes on from NZ_JAUBQE010000034.1 coordinate 51,973, forward strand.
ATGTAGAATTAGATTTAGCTTCAGTGCAAGAGCATTTGAAACTAATGCCACAGGGACAGACAAAAACTGTGCCACTTAAAGTAGAGTTAGAAAAAGCAGAGGGAAAATCAGAAAAACGGCAAACTCCAGAAGAAAACTTCGATCCATCTGTTCGCGCTTTTAATTATACCATAGTTCCCCAACAAACACTAGAAAAAGCCACTCAGTACCGCCTACAATTTGACTCTGGCTTGCTACCACTTCACGGCAATCTACCCAGCGAAACACCATTCGTCAGCCAGGTAGAAACTTATTCGCCCTTGGCATTTAAAGCTATTAACTTTTTCGGACAGCCCGATGCTGGCGGTGCTTATGGGCGGTTCATAAAAGGCAGCGGTCAGTTACAATTTAATAACGGTCTTATCGCCGATTCAGCGCAGGAAAATATCACCGTTAATCCCCCACCTAAAAAATCTCCTACACTTGTTCAAGCCTATGACAATGAACCCTTGATTAGTCTCAACCCTTGGAGTTTAGAACCAGCCCAACAATATACTGTTACTATTGGTGCTAACCTCAAAGATAAATTCGGTCAAACCTTGGGTAAACCAGTCACATTGCAGTATGAAACAGGCGATGTTGCTGGCGAAATTTGGACACCAACAGGGTTAAATATTTTTCCCGCAGGTAAAGACTTACAACTGAATATTTCCACAGTAAATTTGCCAGAATCCCAGTACAAAGCAGCTTATAAAGTCGTTCAACCCACTGATTTAGTTTATAATGCTGACGCATATCCCAGCGGGGAGCGAAATGATTTACTTTCTAATCCTTCGGAGTGGCAAACTTTCCGAATTTCAGGTAAGAAAAATCAGACAAATGAGATAACAGTTCCCTTGCGAGAAAAGCTAGGTTCGGCAACAGGAATGCTGGCCTATGGAGTGCAAGCACGCACCAATATTTACTCGGATGAAAAGGGTAAACAGCAATGGCGAGAACCTGTCAATTACGGCTTGGTTCAGTTGACTAATTTGGGAGTATTTACCCAGTGGTTTCCCGAATCAGGTTTAATTCGAGTACACCATCTCGATGACGGTTCTCCAGTAGCAGCATCAGTCGAGATTTATGAATCTCAATTAGACGCAAAATCTCGCCCTCAACCTACCCCTTGTGCAATAGGTAAAACTGACAATAACGGTACATTACTACTAAGCAGCGAGAATTTACAGAAGTGTATTAAATCTCGATCGGGCGGATTTGAAAAAGCACCAAAATTATTAGTCATTGCCCGCGAAAATAAAGACTGGGCATTTGCCAGAACAGAAGAATATAGCGGTGCTTATGGCTACGGCATTGAGGGAGATACTTGGAACAGTAATAAGCCGCAATCACGCGGTACAATCTTCTCAGACAGACAACTTTATCAACCAGGGGAAAAAGCTTGGTTTACAGGAACTGCCTACTATCTTCAAAATGGAGTTATCAAGCAAGATAAAAATGCTAGCTATACAGTTAAGCTGCAAACTCCAAGCGGTACTGAAACTGATTTAGGAACTCAGAAAACTAATGAATTCGGCACATTTTCCCTAGAATTGCCCATCGAAAGCAATCAACCTTTAGGCTATTATTCCATTCTAGCTAAAGGGACAAGCGGAGCGGAAATTTCTGGTCAATTTCGGATTGCTGAATTCAAACCACCAAGTTTTAAGGTAGATTTAAGCCTTAATAAAAAAATTGCACTGATTGACGATAAAATTGAGGCAAATACTCAAAGTAATTATCTGTTTGGTTCGCCAGTAGAAGGTGGAAAAGCCAAATATTACGTCACTCGCCGCAAAGCAGAATTTACCCCCAAAGGTTGGGAAGAATTTGCCTTTGGGCGGCAGTGGTTTTGGCCTGAAGAAAGCCCGAACGTTCCCACCGATGTGTTGCAACAAAATTCAGTATTAGATGCTAGCGGTAAAGGCAATCAAACATTTACAGTCGGCAAAGATTTGCCCTATCCGATGAATTATCGGGTAGATATCGAAGTCTCCGATGTCTCGAATCTGTCTGTATCAGATTCTAAAACATTTACTGCCCTACCAAGCGCTAGATTAATTGGTTTAAAAACTAATTTCGTTGCCGATGCAGGCAAAGCTTTACCCATTCAACTCATCGTTACCGATCCTACAGGAAAACTACTAAAAGGTCAAAAAGTCCGCGTTGAACTGCAAAAAATAAACTACAGCAGCGTCACGCAAGTAGTCGAAGGTAGTCGCAATCCTCTCAATCAAATCGAATACAAAACAGTAGCAAAAACAGAGGTACAATCTGGCAGCAATCCTCAAACAGTATCCCTCAATCCTCCTGAATCTGGTTCTTACCGCATTCAGGCTAATTTTGCTGATGGCAATAATGAAGTAACTGCCACTGATTTGCAGATTTGGGCAACAGGCGAAAACCTCGTAAGCTGGGGTAACAGATACGATAATAATCGCCTGGAAGTCAAACTCGATAAGAAAAACTATCAACCAGGTGAAACGGCAACAGCTTTAATTCAATCGCCTTATCCAGAAGCAGAGTTATACTTTGCAGTTGTCCGCGATAAAACTCTCTACCAAACTGTCACTCAAGTTAAGGGCGGTGCTCCTCAAATCCAGTTCCAAGTAACGCCACCAATGTTGCCAAATGCAGCGGTAGAAGTTGTGCTAGTCCGCCAAGGCAAGAGTTTAAAAGAGTTGGAACCCGGAAGTCTGGAAAATCTGGTAAAAATTGGCTTTGCTCCTTTTCAAACCAGTTTGGACGCTAAATATTTGAAAGTCCAAGTCACTCCCCAACAAACAGAATTACAACCCGGTGCAGAGGAAACGGTACAATTGCAATTGCAGGACAATCAGGGGAAACCAATCAAGGGACAATTCACAGTTATGGCTGTCAATGAAGCCGTGCTGCAACTAACTGGATATCGCCCGCCCGATTTGGTGAAAACTGTCTATGCGGAGCAATCTATTTCTACCCGCTTCAGTGATAATCGACCGAATGTAGTATTAGAAAATATGACCTCGCCATTAGCAAAAGGTTGGGGTTATGGCGGTGGCTTTTCAACAGGTGCAGCAAATACTCGCGTCCGCAAAGATTTTCAAGCTTTGGCTTATTACAATGGCTCTGTTATTACAGATGCTAATGGGAAAGCGAGTGTGAAATTCAAACTCCCTGATGATTTGACAACTTGGCGAGTGATGGCTGTTGCTACTGACGGCAATTTAGATTTCGGCAATGGGGAGGCAACATTTATCTCGACTAAATCTCTAATTTCTAATCCGATTTTACCGCAGTTTGCGCGTCCAGACGATCGCATTAAAGCTGGCTTATCTGTGACTAACAATACTCAGCAAAAAGGCAATCTGACAATTAACGGTCAAGTAGCCGGTGCCGTAAAATTTGAAGGCAATAATCCAGCAGCGGCAAATCTAAAAACTCAGGCTGAGTCGGGTACTCGTGCTTACCGTTTTCCCATTTTGGCGGGTAGTGCTGGTGATGCTAAAGTTCAATTTGCTACACAATTAAATGGCAACGTGGATGCGTTTGAAGTGCCTTTAGAGGTAAAACCTTTAGAACTTACAGACAACGTTGTAGAAACGGGAACAACTGCAAATCAGGTAAAAATTTCGCTGAAGATTGATAAAAATGTTGTGTCTGATGTCGGCGGTTTGGAGATTTCTCTAGCTAGTACATTGATACCGGAAATTGTGGCACCGGCGAAGCAGGTTTTGCAGGATGAACAATTACCATTTTTGGAACCTGCCGCTAGTCAGTTATTAATTGCAGCCAATTTGCAAACTCTTGCTCAACAATACGCTCAGAGTTTGAAAGGTTTTAATCCTAGTAAAGAAGCTGCGAGGGCACTTGAACGACTGCAAAAACTTCAGCGTCCCGATGGCGGTTTTGCTTCCTATCCCGGACAAGAACAATCTGACCCGTTTGTGGCTCCCTATGCAGCGAATGCGATAGCCTCTGCATCTAAGGCTTTTGCCAATACAGTCAATGCTGGGATGCTGTCTCGCCTGACAGACTACTTGAAGAAAACTCTTGCTGACCCCGGACAATATGAGTTTTGTCAAAAGCAAATTTGCAAGAATCAGGTAAGGTTATCATCTCTGATTGCCTTAGCAGAATTAGGCGAAAAACGCAATGACTTTCTCGCAGATATCTATCAGCAGCGAAGTGAATATAATCTAGTCACTCAAATTGAGCTAGCCCGTTATCTATCGCAGTTCAAAGACTGGCAAGATGAGTCTAAAGTGCTGACTAACGAGTTGCAAAAAAACATCTATATCACTGGTCGTACAGCTAGGGTTAATCTGCCTCAAAATGTAAGCTGGATAGCATCTCCTACCGCTATTCAATCTCAAGCCTTGCGACTATTTATCGCTCAAAAAAGCAAGGCAGAAGATATCGATCGCTTATTGCAAAGTCTCCTAAATCTGCGGCGACATGGCACTTGGCAAAGCACTTATGACAACGCAGAAGCACTCGCAGCTTTAGCTGACTACAGCAAGACTCAGCCGACACCGCCTAAGTTTAGTGCTACTGTAAAACTGGCTGGTAAACAGTTAGATTCGATTCAGTTTGACGGCTACCGCAATCCCAGTCAGTTTATCACTATAGCAACAGATCAGTTGCCGCGAAATGGTGATTTAATTATTCAAAAATCTGGTCAAGGTACGCTGCACTATCTCGTCAATTATGGTTATCGTTTGCAGGGTAATCAACCGGGACGTTTAAATGGGTTGCGAGTATTGCGAGAAATCCGACCTGCTGGGGAAGACAAAGTGTTAGGAAAACAGCAACTTTCTATTCCTCAACCGCTGACTTTGGGAGTTGGACAAGTGTTTGATATCGGTTTGAAAATTATCGCAGATCATCCTGTAGATCATGTGGTAATTACTGACCAGCTACCTGCTGGTTTAGAGGCAATTGATAACAGTTTCCAAACTTCTACAAAGGCGGTAGAAGCTCAAGGTGATAGCTGGCAAATTGGGTATAAAACGATGTATCGCGATCGCGTTGTCACCTATAGCGATCGCCTCGAACCCGGAGCCTACAGCCTCCACTACCTCGTCCGTTCTGTCACCCCCGGAACCTATCTCTGGCCGGGTGCGGAAGCTCATTTACAATACGCTCCCGAAGAATTTGGGCGATCGGCTTCCTCTACCTTGATTGTGTCGGACAAGTAAATCAGCCGTTGCGCGATCGCTTTTATGCCCGGATGAGGCGGTATTCTAAGTAATGGCAACAAAAGCGATCGCCATATTTTAGAAAGATGAGCTTTTACCGCTATGGCTAAACCAAAGAGGTATCCCGACAATTGGCAACAGATTGCGCTCTCCGTGAAAGAAAGCGCTCTTTGGCGCTGCGCTAAGTGCCGCCAACAGTGCCTCAGACCCGGCAAACAAAGCGGCTTAACTAAATCCGAACGCTGTGCCTTGACTTTAGCAGTGCACCACCGCAACCGGATACCGGAGGACAACCGCCCGGAAAACTTAATCGCCCTGTGTACCGCGTGCCACCTTTCGTATCACAACCGCGGTCAGTCCAACGTATCGCCGGGGCAGTTGTCGCTGTTCCCCGATGATGCAATGAACTGGGAGATGGCGGAGTGTGATCGTTCATGAGTACGGGACAATTTATCATAATGTGGGGGTTTGAGGGAGCTATAAGACTCCCGCATTTTTTGCCGCTCAAAGGGATAGACACCAGGGCAATACAAGATTATTTCGATCGCGCCAACATTCACCGCACCGTACTCGTGTCGGTACAAGTGATATCACCTGACACGAGCAATTGCTACTTGACAATAGAGGAGGCGACGATGTTGGCAAGCAGAGTCACTCACTGAGTTAGGTAACTTACCTGCTCCTTACAAATTGGTTGTTTGAGGCCAGCGAGCTCAAAGTCTATCCAACCGGAGGCTGTGGAGTAATCGCTACAGAATTACAATCAAGCAATTAGTGAGCAGCAGGTGCTTTGGCTCCAGCGCCTCCCTTGCCGAGAAACAGCAGCAATGGCAGCGAGCAGAGAAAGACAATGCCGACAAAGCGAAAAATGTCTGCGTAGGATAGAACGGCTGCCTGCGTATTGACTAATTGGGAGAGCGCGGCGAGGGCTTGCTGTTGGGCAGTTGCGGCATCAAAACCGCGACTCTCAAACAAACCAGTTAGTGCGCTGAGCCGCTCAGTTGTTTCTGGATCGTAAGGCGTTAACTTTGCCAACAAAATGGCTCGATGAAAAGCCTCTCGTCGAGCCAGTAATGAGGTCAGAATGGCAATGCCAATACTACCGCCGAGCTGACGAGTCAAGTTATAGAAGCCCGAGCCAGCCGATACATCTTCTTTGGGGATGGAACCCAATGTTGCCAAACTCAGGGGCAGGAACATCAAAACCGTAGTTGCACCGCGCCAGATTAGGGGCCAAAACAAATCATCAGTTCCGGTTTGGGGCGTGATTTTTGCCAGCTCGAACATGACGGCTGCCGTTCCACCAGCTCCCAGCGCAATTAAAATGCGGGCATCCACCTTAGTCGAAATTTTGCCCAGTAAAACCATGATGATGGCGGATGCTAAAGCTCCAGGAGCGAGTAAAAATCCGGTTTGCGTTGCCGAAAAGTGCAGCACGCCTTGAGCAAACAGCGGTACAGCAAATAAGGCTCCGTACAACCCCATGCCCAAAATACCAGAATAAAGGCTACCGGCTGCCAGGGATTTATGCCGTAGAACCCGCAAGTCAACTGCTGGTGCTTTTGTGCTGAGTTCTCGCCAGATGAACAGAAACAGCCCCACAACCGCCACAAACGCCAGGAGCGTAATGAAACCCGATTCAAACCAGTTTTCTTTTTCCCCTTCTTCCAAAAATGCTTGCAAACTACCTACCGCCATACACAGCAGTACAATTCCTGTCCAGTCTACTTTCTGCTGGCTCCGTCCGTGTTGCTTCGAGTCAGGTCGGAGAAACACGAGCGCCATGATGACAGCCACAATACCGACGGGCAAATTGATAAAGAAAATCCAGCGCCAGCCTAACGTATCGGTCAGATAGCCGCCTAGCGTGGGACCAATAGCCGGACCTGCAATCACCCCAACTCCAAACACCGACTGCGCTAACCCCTGTTCCGCAGGGGGAAAAGTTTCAAACAGAATCGCTTGCGCTTTTGCCAACAGTCCGCCTCCGCAGAAGCCTTGAAGAATTCGAGCTACCACTAGCATCAGCAGGTTGATGGATAAACCGCATAACACCGAGGCGGCTGTGAATCCGATCATGGAAAAGACAAAGTAGGTTTTCTTGCCGAAGAAATCCCCCAACCAAGCAGAGAGCGGAATCATCACAACGTTGGCGATTGCGTAACCCGTTACGACCCAAGCAATTTCGGTCACGGTTGCGCCTAAAGTCGTCTGCATATCTGTTAAAGCAACGTTCACAATGCTGGTGTCAATGACTTCTAGAATGGCTCCCAGAGAAGCCGTCAGGGCGATCGCCCACTTGAGCGGTCCCTCCACGTACCCGGCTGCATCGCTGGCAGATTGTTTCAAATTTTTTAATGGTTTTGCTCGCTTTTGTTGAGCGTTTTGTCGAGCGTTTTGCTGGTCTTGAGGCTCAAACTCTTCCAAATCGGTAAAAGCCTGAATATCAATAGAATCTGGTTCAGTTGCATGACTCTGTATTTGAGGGCGTTCCATCTTTAGTCTCTACTTCTGCGATCGTTCACGGCAGGTGTTTCGCACCACCGCAAAGGGTTAGGGTGCTTCAATCGGAAAATGCCAAATTCATACGAAAATTGTCAGGAATTTTCATTCTGGAGACGGAGTACGACTTACAGAAGACGCTGCTGTGCTGACTCCCCGCACAAATAAATCCACACACCCTTCGATGTATTGCTTACGGCTGTAGCCCCGGTTTACTTGAGAAACATGGCGGCGAATCATACCAGACAGCAGCATTCCAGTCAATTGATCCACTGCCAGCGGCAGGTCAACATTCGGACGAATACTGCCACGTTCAACACAGGTTTGTAGGTAGGAAATTAGTTTTTCACGCAGCGGTAAAAATGATTGCTGAAGCACCTCCAGTGCTTCTGTCGGATGCCGGTGAGCTTCACCAATAAACATCCGAAATAGAGCTTCGTATTCCTCCAGCGTATCGTCGTGGAGCTTTGCATAATGCAGGAGATCGCGGCGCAGGTCATAAGTCCATTCGTCTTGATGCGCCAGCACCTCCGTCCGCAATGCTGTAATGTGGTGGGCAACCGCACTCAACACTTGCTCTTTGCTCTGAAAGCGGCGAAATAAAGTAACTTCACTCACATCTGCAGCACGAGCAATTTCACGAGTTGTCGCTCCAACGTAGCCTTCTGTAGAGAAAACTTCAATCGCGGCTTTCACCAGGCGATCGCGGGTTTCTGCTGCACTTCGATTCGTTCTACTCATCTCAATTAATGTAAGCACTAACTTACATATTCTAGATCGCCAAAGGGCTGTAGCTTCAGCAGAAAGACGGATTTTTGAGACACAGGAGGGTGGGATTTACGCTCGTATGCCGAGAAAAACTAGGAAAAATCGCCGCACTCCGAAACTAGAGATCGCAGCAAGAAAGCCGGTTTCTGGGGTAAAGCCGAGAGGTAGACTTGAAGGGAGTGGCAGCACTCCCCCCCTCTGTTCGGGAACCGCGCTTGCGATTGTTCACCGCAGAGGTTGAGGGGTGACAATTCCGTCAAAAGCCTTACCTGTAGCCCAGAAGCGAAACTCGCAGCTCAAAAAAGACGGGCTAAAATTCATTCATTCGCCCTATTCACTAATTGGTAGTGCCCTGAAGGAAAGGATAGAGCAAGCTACTATTAGAGAGAAGTGTTTACCATTAGTGATCTGACAGTATAAATTCCCCATTGTCCTAATTTTGGCGAGCGAAGCAGTCAGTCGTAACGGTAAAAGTCGGCATCACAAACTTTGATTACAAATGTCGAAAATGTGGCAGTCAATTTGTTTTGAACCCGACATGGAAAGCTACAGCGGTTACCGCTGTATAATGGTACAATAAATAATAACAAAATATCATTTTGTATTCAAAACTAATGAAAACATATTCCCTCGATCTCCGCAAAAAAATAGTGATAGCACATTTGGTTCAAAAGATGTCAATCAGGAAAGTAGCTCTCACGTTTGGTGTCAGCAAAAGTCTTGTCCAAAAACTGGTAAAACAACAACAAATTGAGGGAAATTTACAACCTAAACAGAGGGGTAAACCACAATGAGCGTCACCTAGCAAATGCGGAAGCAATCATCAGAATACTGGTGGCTGAGCATCAAGATGCTACTTGGGTAGAGCTATGTGAATTATTTGCTATTAAGACGGGAAATTGGGTGAGTCGGACGGCAATGTGTCGCTACCTACAGAAATTAGGACTCAATCGTAAAAAAAACATGGCGCAGTAGCCAAGCCGGGACTGAAAGAGTCCCAAAATTGAGAGTGGAGTATTGGGAAAAGATCAAAGATATCGAGCCAGAAAATTTAGTATTTTTGAATGAAACTGGTATCCTACTAGGACTAAGTAGAACTCATGCACGTTCGCAACGCTGGACAAGAGCATACCAAAAAAAAGTATTTTATCGGGGTGGTAAAGTCACAGCTATTGGCGCCATTAGTATGAATAAAGTGTTAGCATTGATGACAATGAAGGATTCAATGGATGGACAGGCATTTGCTATACTTATTCAGCATTTTTTATGTCCTAAATTATGGGAAGGAGCGGTAGTAGTGATGGCTAATTTACTTGCCCATAAATTAGCATCAATCAAGCCAATGATTGAATCTGTAGGAGCGAGTATTATTTGTTTATCTCCATACTCTCCCGATTTTAACCCAATAGAGCTTTGGTGGTCGCAACTCAAATCTTTTTTGCGTATGTTCACTCCAACTACCACGTCCACGATCGATCAAATAATTGCAGTAGCCCTCAACTTAATCAATCCTCAATATTTAAGAAATTGGGAAAGCTAATTCTTGCTATTGTACTTCATAACAGCGGGAACTGCTGTCAAAATAAATTGCGTTAACTATTGTGTTCGTGAGAATTAACAGAAATTTTGGATAAGCTACAGATTTGACCCCTCTGTCGTCCTCTCTTGGCAAGGGGGGACGGCGAAGCCGGGGGTAGAGATTTGTAGTCATAGTTTCAATAATTGGTATTAGAAGTAGGCAATCAAGGTTTATCGTTCACCTGCTGAATCAACTTGGCAATTAGTGCTGTCCATCCAGTTTGGTGACTTGCGCCCAATCCAGCACCGTTGTCGCCATGAAAGTATTCGTAAAATAGCATCAAATCGCGCCAGTGAGGGTCTTGCTGAAATTTTGCAATACCACCGTAAACCGGACGTTGCCCATCTTGATTCTGTAAGAAAATAGCGATCGACCGTTTCTCCAAGTAAGCTGCCACCTCCCAGAGATTGAGCATTACTCCTGAACCTGTGGGACACTCCACTGTGAAGTCATCGCCTAAGTAGTGATAGAACTTTTGCAAGGATTCAATTAATAGAAAGTTAACTGGAAACCAGATGGGACCGCGCCAGTTTGAGTTACCGCCAAATTGGTTAGAAGTAGATTCAGCAGGCTCATAGTCTACTTGATAGCGAGTGTCGTCCCAGTCGAAGATAAAGGGATGCTCTTGGTGATAGCGGGAAAGCGAGCGGATACCGTGAGGTGAGAGAAATTCATCCTCATCCAACAATGGTCGCAGGATACGGCGTAGCGCTTCGGGGCTAGTAATAGCAAGCAGGCGGCGATCGCCTTCTCCCTCACTGGTCATACAAGCAATGTTTTGTGCCAGTTCGGGACGGTTGTTGAGAAACCACTCAATTTTGTCTTTTAACCCCGGTACAATTTCTAACAAATCTGGCTCGATAGTATCAACTGCAAATAGCGGTATTAGTCCCACCATTGACCGCACTTTGATTCGCACGTCCTCTCCGTTGGGTAAGTGCAAGGTATCGTAGTAAAAGCCGTCTTCGTCGTCCCAGAGGACAATTTTTTCATGCCCTACATGATTAATTGCGTTAGCAATGTAGAGGAAGTGTTCAAAAAACTTTAAGGTCATATCGCTGTAGGTTTCGTCCTCACTGGACAATTCCAGAGCGATCGCCAGCATATTTAATGAAAACATCCCCATCCATGCCGTGCCATCTGCCTGCTCTAAATATCCGCCCGTTGGTAATGGCTTGCTGCGGTCAAATACCCCAATGTTATCCAGTCCGAGAAATCCTCCTTGAAACAAGTTTTGCCCTTGTAAATCTTTGCGGTTTACCCACCAGGTAAAGTAGAGCATTAAGCGGTGAAACATTCGTTCCAAGAATTTGCGATCCCCTGTTCCAACTCGTTTCTGTTCAATTTTGTAGACGCGCCAAGCCGCCCATGCTTGTACGGGGGGATTGACATCGCCAAACGCCCACTCGTAAGCGGGTAATTGACCGTTGGGGTGCATGGTGCGATCGCCAGTTAATAACAGTAATTGCTGCTTGGCAAAGTTTCCATCGATTAATGCTAAAGCAATGCAGTGGAACGCCAAATCCCAGGCAGCAAACCAAGGATACTCCCACTTATCGGGCATGGAAATAACGTCTTCGGCGTAGAGCATCCACCACTGAGTATTGCGCTCAGTAAGGCGTTGACTGGGTGGGATAGGTTCTGCTGAATCTCCATGCAGCCAAGTATGGACATCATAGTAGTAAAACTGTTTGCTCCACAGCAGTCCGGCAAACGCTTGTCGTTGAAGGTTGCGGCAATCCTCGTCTAGACCGGGGGTGAGCGTTTCATAAAATTCGTCTGCCTCTGTTTGACGCTGGCGGAAGGTATTAGTAAATGCTGCATTAAAGGGCGTATCTGTATATTGGTTGGTGAATCGTAGTTGAATTACACTGGTCTGTCCCGCCCCAATTTCCAAATGATACCAAGCTGCTGCTTTTGTACCAACCTGATTTGGATTCACCACATTTTGGTTGTTGTGAATTACGTACTCGTGGAAAGCGTCTTTAACATAAGGCGAGGCATTAGCAACTCCGTAGAGGCGTTGGCTGTTAGTTTCATTTTCTGTAAATAAAAGCTGATGAGTTCCATCGCAGAATAACCAATAATTCCCATATTTCTCACTGTTCGCCTTAATTACACCATCAGCAACTTTTGATAGCTGTGACTGCGGTTGATTACCCGTCCAGATCCAGGTATTGCGAAACCAAAGGGTAGGTAGCACGTCGATGCTGGCAGTTTCCGCCCCCCGATTCGTGATGCTGATGCGAATGCAAATATCGTCTGTAGAGGCTTTAGCGTATTCGGCAACCACATCGAAATAACGATTATCGTCAAACACGCCCGTATCCAATAATTCAAATTCTGGTCGATCCTTGCTGCGATGGGCGTTCTCTTCTATAAGCTGAGTGTAGGGAAATTCCAGTTGCGAATACTTGTACAACCAGCGCATATAGGAATGGGTAGGCGTGTTGTCTAGGTAGAAATAGTATTCTTTGACATCCTCACCGTGATTACCCTGTTCGTTGGTAAGCCCAAATAAGCGTTCTTTTAAAATTGGATCGCGACGATTCCACAGTGTTAGACCAAAGCAGAGTTGACTGTGGCGATCGCACCATCCACCCAATCCATCTTCACCCCAACGGTAAACGCGCGATCGCGCATGGTCATGAGGAAAATACTCCCAAGCTGAACCGTCAGGTGAATAGTCTTCCCGCACTGTACCCCATTGGCGATCGCTCAAGTAGGAACCCCAACGATACCAAGGTTTCTCCGGTTCGCGATTCTCCTCTAACCGTTGCTGTTCTGCGTTCATTTAGCCCCCCGTCGCAAACCCTGGATACAGAGTCATGCCGCCGTCTACAAATAGAGTTTCACCATTCACATAATCTGAGTCATCCGAGGCAAGCCAAACAGCAGCTTTGGCTATGTCTGTTACATCCCCGACCCGTTTTGCGGGAATGAGTTTTAGTAATTTTGCCTCAGCTTCTGGCGTATCCCAGGCTGCCTTATTAATTGGGGTTTTAATAGCACCGGGTGCAATGCTATTGACCCGAATCCTGTGGGGTGCGAGTTCCTGGGCAATACTTTCCATCATCATGTGGATTCCGCCCTTACTGGTAGCGTAGTTGACGTGACCCGCCCAAGGAATCACCTCGTGTACCGAACTCATACAAATGATTTTGCCTGCGGCACTGGAAATATCTGGCTTCACGCCACGTTTGAGAAACTCTTTTGCTGCTTCACGGGCGCAGAGAAATTGTCCGGTTAGGTTCACGCCAATAACTAAATTCCAGTGGTCGAGGGTCATATCAACAAAGGCTGAGTCTTTTTGCAATCCGGCGTTGTTTACCAGGATGTCGATCGTGCCAAAGTGCTGGTACATTTGGTCAAACATCGACAAAACTTCCTCTTCCTTGGCGACGTTTGCACCAATGGCGATCGCGTCCCCACCGAGTGATTTAATGTCGCTGACAATCTTCTCTGCTGCTTCCTGTTCAGAATGGTAGTTGATTAAAACAGAAGCACCCGATGCAGCTAAAGCGCGGGCGATCGCTTCACCAATACCAGAACTTGCACCCGTTACGAGTGCTTTTTGGCCTTTGAGAAGATTAGGGGAATAGCTCATGTTTTTTCCTTGTCTTGTTTCCTAGTCAAGTAAATTTGTACCTAATAAATACGATTAACAACCAGTTAAGTAGATGGACATAATTAAACGTAAGGTGGGCGCTCGCCGCCCAAAATTTGTAACTAATAGCTAATCTGGTTGTATGCGAGCGCCCACCTTACTTAATGTAGCTACTTAAAGATTTATTTCTTGGTTTCTGCTAACTTTAGGGATTTATAGAAGTAACTACGTCTATCTAATGGGGTAATTAGTGTCTATTTCTGAGAATACAATAAAATTTTATGATTATTTATCCAAAAACTTACATATTTTTTTAATTTTCAAACAATACTTTTTATGATATAAAGTAAGTTTATCTCATTAGTGTGTCATTAATGTTTCAAGAATATGACAATCGAGCGCCTTAAAACTTTAGAGGGTTGAAAGCCCAATAGTGTGAGAAGCTATGGTTATTTTTCAGGCTTAGATCAATCTCTAGATAAATATTTTTTTGTAGAATTAGTCTCAATCTATATTTAGAGAAATACCTGTCAGCTTGCCTCCGGGAACAAGTCCACTAAAACAGGAGAAAGCGATGCCTCTACCTCTCAATAATGCGAATCTACCCTACCCAGATCCGCTTCATCCGATCGTCGTCCATTTCGCGATCGCGATGATATTCTTTTCCTTCTTCTGCGACGTGGTAGGCTATTTTACGCGCAATCATCGTTTGTTAGAGCTAAGTTTCTGGAATATGTTTGTTGCTTCAGTCAGTATTTTCCTCGCCGTCATCTTTGGTCAGTTTGAAGCTGGTTTGGCCCAACCTTACGAAGCCGTCAAGCCGACACTGAATTTGGGTAGTCCTATTTAGTAAAGGATAGAGAAAAAGCAGACATATTCAACAACTCGAAGGCTCAGAACGAATCAGTGCATTGTAGTGATGGATGAAATTCCAGATTGCGCCAATGTGATTGTCTAACTTCTTAGAGAACGATAATGTCCTTCTTACTAGCCGTGACACTCGTTGCCGCTTTCGTGTTATTGAATCGTTCTATGTAACTGGTCAATCCACTGTCCTTGCCTACGGCTTTTCGGACGTTTGCGATCGCAGTGCTGTTTCATAGGCCTGCCAGTAATCGGTATAGATGACGGCACATTGTCGGTACACAGGCGGCCGCGATGCCCATAATGCCCGAGGCAGCATCCCTAGAACGATCGCCGATATAGCAACCGACAATCTCACGGGTTGTGACATCTTGGGCAAGCCACACCCACTGCTTGTTCCCTTTATCATCCACTCTGGATCACAACTCATCCATCTGCACCGCTAGTTGTCCCTGGGTTTTGGGCTTTACCTGCACTTGTTGCGGCACAGCAGCGTAGCAAGCGTTGACATATCCTTGCAACCAGTCCTCCGACACTTCCATCACACGGGCGATTCCGGCCAGGGGAAGTTTCTCTCTTTTGCAAGCGATCAATCATCGCTTTACGGTCTGGGTCAATCGGCTTCCACTGCGGATTCTCAACGAATTGACGACCACAATCAGGACATTTGTAGTTTTGTTTTCCCCGGCGGGTCGTGCCGTTCTTCATGATGTCATCAGAACCACAGCTTGGGCAGAGTAAGTAAAGTTTCACGGCGCAAAAGTGAGACATACAACTCCATGCTAACTATTTTTCTCTATCCTTTACAAAATAGCACTACCTAAATTACGAAGAGCAGCCGGAATAACAGATAGGCAAAGTAAATATTTATTGTTAAGTAATCGAATAAATTTGAATCCTCTTCAGATTGATAAATTAGAGATGGCACTAGGTAAATCAGAATGCTTGAGAATTGCGTATGAGATGAAAGAAAAATTTAGAGAAATATATGAGACTAATTTGATCGTCAAAAAAGGGCAGGCAAAAATTAAAGAATGGCTAAATCCTGCACAAGTATTTTTTAGAGGAGCTGCATCAACGATTGAAAATCATTTTGAGGGTATTTGCAACTACTTTCTTAATCGCACAACAAGTGGAGTTATGGAGGGAATCAACAATCGAATTAAGTTGATAATGCGTCAAGGATATGGCTTTTCTAATTTTAATAATTTCAGGAATCGCGTATTAGCTTTCTTCTCTGATTAGATAGAATTATAACCACAAGTTCAGGAGAGCCTGTTTTCCTTGCAAGGCAGCCTGTACCCCGCCATTTGGAGGGGGCTATTTTAACTATCTAAAACCACCGAATTTGGTGAGGTCAGACTTAAACTGAAGCCAATATTATCATTTTATAACGTAATAAAAGCCAGCGTTTATGAAGAAAAAACCCTCAATACCAGATGCGATTCTGGCTATAGATTTTGGCGGCTTATCTACTAGAGTTTTCTGCCAAAGCTCGCAAGCAGGCAGTAAAGCAAACTCCTTTGTAATGGAATCGCAGGTGGGGCCGGTGAGCCAAGACATAGCCAATTGTTTCACACAACCCAACCTCGCATCAGCATCTCCCGAAAATATTGCTTGGGTGGCAATTGGTAATGAATGCCGAGCCGTTGGCTACTTGGCAGCAGCGCAATTCAATGCTCACATCGGTTTAGCGGGACTGAAGTACAGTAGCGCTTTGTACAAAGCTCTAGCAGCTTTGTGGGTAGTGTCGCGGAAGTTAGATTTAGGCAATCAATTCAGCGCTGCGATCTCCGTTTTCTTGCCCCCAGGCGAATTTAATGACTCCAAGCAATTTTTTGAGCTATTAAGTCAATACTCTGCTTCATTTGAAACACCCACAGGCAAGCTATCCGTCACCCTGGACAAAACCCAAGCTTTGCAAGAAGGTGGCGGCATTGCTTTGATCCACAACAGTAATTTAGGTTCAGCCTTCAAGCAGCGGGTAACTGCCTTTGTTATGGTAGGATTTCGCAATACTTCGGTAATAGTTTCGGCACGCGGTGCTGTCGGTAAGGGCAAAACTTCAGACTTAGGAATGGTAAGGTTGGTGGATCTAGTTCAAGAGCGAACCTCTAACTACGATGCTTCCCGTTTGGCTTTATCAATCGCTCAAGCGGGCGTAAGCTACAACCGCCCTTACTTTTACCGAATTGCTCGGAATCGAGAGGAGACAGCGAAAGATCGAGAAGTTGACCAATTGATTGAAGCAGTCAAGCTGTCTCGCTTCGACTACGCTCGAATGCTATCTCATTGGATTAATGAAGTGCTGCCGCCCGATTTAGATGAAATTGTATTTTGCGGGGGGACTTCTGAATATATGAAGCCAGAACTGCGAAATCAGTTTTCTCATTATTCGCTGTCTTGGCACGCAGGTATAACAGTGCCCAAAACGCTCGATCCTGATGGTTTAGGTTGCCGCATAGCTGATGTTTACGGACTATTTTCTTACTTCAAATCTCAGTTTGAGATACCGAGGCAAAGGTCTGGTGCGGCAACTTCTCAGAGGGCAGAAGATACAACTTCCAGTTCAGGAGATGCTCCAGTCCCTACGACTGATATACAGAGTGTAAAAGAATGTGCTGAACAATCTACCAAGCCAAAATCTGAACAATCTACCAAGCCAAAATCTGAACAACCTACTCACCCAAAATCCGAGCCACCTACTAAATTAAAACTTGAGCAATTTACTCACGCTAAATCCGAGCAATCTACTGAACAAAAATTTGAGGAATCTACTGAGCAAAAGACTGAATATATTACTGAACCAAAACTTGAGGAACCCGCTGAACAAAAGACTGAAGATATTACTGAACCACAACTTGAGGAACCCACTGAACAAAAGACTGAAGATATTACTGAACCAAACACTGAAATTTGCGCTCAACAAAAGGCTGATTCAAGTATCAAACATAGCTGCTTAGATGATTCTAATAAATTGAGTGATGAGTCGTCGTCCAATACAGAACCTTCATTAGAGGAATCAGAAGCAAACTTAGATGCAGCTCTCTTATTGGGAGGGCCCTACCGAGGTGCTGGAAAGAAGGTAAGGAATTATGCCTAGAAAACGCTACAAGGAATTTTGCTGGCGCTGTCAAGTTTTGCCAGATTCCGAAGACGCTATCTTGCTGTCTTACCTACAAAATCATCCTTTTTTTAGCTTCAAAGAAACGATTTTACCTCTGATCAAAGCGCGGTGGCTATTAGCATCTTTACGCAATAGCGGTAGTCATTCTAGTACAGACTTAGAGTATTTGAGGCGAGAAAGCATTAATTTTTTGCTCAGGCAGATAGATGAAGTTTGCCGAGATGCGGGATTTAACTGTACCGAGTTAGGAGTAATTGCCCCTGGTATTTCTTCGGGTTTAATTCCTTTAGCTACTTTCCCTCACTTATCGAATTCAGGTGCATCTATTGCTACGGAATTAACTGCCCCTGAGAGTTCAAATCCCGCAAGTTTGCCCGAAGAAAAAGAACCAGAGGAATTTTCGGGAGAAGTTGAGTTTGAAAACAGCGCATTTAACTTAGCTGGTTTCGATCCAGCAATGGTCGGGCCTAGCTTTAGTTAAAAATTATTAAGTCTTGAATAGACATCGACATCCAGCAAGGAGGAATGAAATGACTAACATGATTCACTTGGTTGACGGCGAGAAAGGTGGCGTTGGCAAGTCGATGCTAACTCGGATTCTGGTTGAATTCAATCAGAAGTATGAACTGCTGTACACGTTAATTGATGGTGATTTTCAAAATCCTGATGTGCAGCAGCGCTATCCTGAACACAATGCAAAAATCGTAGCTTTAGTTGAAGATGAAGAGAAGTTTTTCGATATCGATATTATTTTTGAAACAGCAGTAGAAACTCCTGTGATTGTCAATTTACCAGCTCGGGTTTACAGCATTATCAACAAATGGATTGACGAAGCTAATTTAACCTCTCCTGATTTTAAAGAGCAGTCAGGAGTTGATGTATGCAAGTGGTTTATTTGCGGTGGCACGACGGACAGCATTGAAATGTTTATTGACTCTTTCAACTACTTTGAAGGTCAGCTCAATCACATTTTTGTCCGCAATTTTGGAGTTTGCAAAGATTGGTCGCACGTACAAAGCCATAAGGAAATGAACAAGCTCATTAATAATTACCGAATTCCTGTGGTAGATTTGCCGGCCCTGAGTGCAAGAGAGCGCAAGTTTATTGATACGAAGCGGTTGTCATTTTCTCAAGCAATGAAACACTCTGAATTCTTCTTGATTAGTCAGCAGCGATTGCATACTTTTCTGGAAGACTGTTTCCGTCTGATAGAAGATGTAGGTTTGTTTAACAACGCACCCAATCGCAATAAAAAAGAAGTTATCGCTCCCTATGAAAAAAAAAATGAGGAAATGCAGATAGAAAATGAGCAACAAAATGAGTAACCAAATAAGCAACAGGTTGTAAAGTCTCAGGAGGCTGTAATTTGTAAAAAAGGTATCGTAAGCTTTTAAGAATCTAAATTAAGGCTTACACACAGACTCTACTGATAGGGTGTGCCGAAACCAGCCCGCTGGCTGAGTGCAATCAACGCAGTTGTGTTATCCCAGGCGTTGGATATTAGCAATAAACGTTGTTTATTGCGTTTAAATTCTGAAAAGAAGAACATTGATCGATCGCCCGCTACGAGATTTCCAGGGCTTCAAAAACTTCTTCACCACTGGGCCAGCGGGCTGGGTGTGCCGAAACACATCTTAATACTACAGATAGTGTCTAAACCGATAATTTGCGGGTATTCCTGTAAATTTTCCAGTCAATGGGTGATGAACTCGTTAGGAGACGGACAAAATATGAGTTCACACTATAGAATGCGCGATGCAGAACAGCATAAAGATTAGGATTGTGATTAGGTAGGAGGTTAAATGTCCGATAGACTTTTAGAAGAACTTTCCGAAGTTGACTCTCAAGAGTTTGGCGAGATATTGGAAACGCCAAGGGAACAGGGCAGACTTAATAATACCAAAAATAATTCCATACAATTCGCTGAAAATTCGCAAAGTTGGCCCGATTCTCCAGATAGATTTCCAGAAGATGCAGTAGAAGAAAAGTTGAAATCAGATGGGAGTAAGCTAAATGAAAAGGAGTTTTGGGAACTCATAGACGATGATTCGAGGGAAAGAGAAGCTCTGAACAGAGATCCTTTATCTGCCCCTCCCATGTACGAGAGAGATACTGAGTCACTAATCAGCCAGGTACTCAAGGGCAAAGACTCCAAATTTCGCTCTCATGTCATTCAGACAGCTTACCGATACGGTCTCAATAAAAATGACCCGCTTTTTATCGTATTGCTGGCTACAGGTCAACTCGAACTGCTGTTAGAAAAAAAACCACAAGAAATTGACCAGTTTTTCAAGAATTGGCAATCTCAATGGCAAGGTGATTTGAAAGATTCTCAAGCTGTTATTTCTCAAGAACTGGAACAAGTTCGGCAGCTTACTGAAAATTGGGAAAAAGAAAGCAGGGAGTTTTTAGAACGGCAGGGAAAAGCGGCTGTTAAGGTGCAACATCGCCACATTTCTAACTCAGTTTACACCCTAGTGCGACAAGCAGCTTTAGAGAAAGTTGCTCACGATATTTGGTCGGTGATTTTTGGGAGCGGGGTAGTGTTAGGGGCAATGGCGATTGGCGCGTTTATCGGGTTAGCGCTGCCCCGGTTCATTCCAGCGCCTGAACTCGACCCAAAAGGGCCGCGCCAGCTCACTTTAGAACAAGCCGTAGCGCTCGAATGGGGGCTGAGCAAAGAGGGTCAGTTTGCTCGCAAGAACGCGGATACAATTCAGTGGGCAACCAGCAATGAAGGGAAATATGCTCGCCAATTTATGAGCTGGAATCAAGCTTTGTTGAGCGAGAAAGGTGGCAAAAAACTGTGTGAAACTGAGATAAATAGATTGGGGGTGACGCTGACAGTAGAAAGTAAACCTGCACAAAAAGGATTTTGTACTTTGTGGATTCGCTCCCCTCAAGAACGAGAGTTTGTTCCTTGAGGGCAAATACTAAAGTCTTGAATGGGATGTAAATAAGTTAGCTTAACAGGAGAAATTTATGATTGCCAATTTGAACAATCAGCCGTTACCTGACCAAAATCCGAAGCAAGTGCAGTCGCAAATATCGGGTGTTTTAGTTGCACTAGACGACCCATTCGATGAGATGGTTTGGGATTACTGTTTGAGTCAAACATACCCAATATCGGAACAGATTAAGATTGTACTGAGTGCTTTCTGGGGACCGTTTGCTGCCAAAAATGCTAGCAAGTCTCCAGAGCGAGTGCGAGCAATAGCTTGTTATTCACTGCAACAATTAGCAGCTCAACAAAAATTGATTGACTCAGTGTTTGAACTGTCAAGTGAATTAACTAAAAATCCCGAAGTTATTGCTGTTCCCAAAAGGAAAAATAGTTGTGAGGCACTCAATCAAGTTTGTGTCTATCCTCAATCTGTTCTAAATACTGCAATTCGGTGGGAGTAAGAGCCGTTGTTCTTTCTAACAAGTTGAGGATTTCTATCTCAAAAGGATCTAGATTTCCTAATTGGTGAAGTCGGCCAGTGCGATCGCAAATTTCTTGAAGTCCGGGTTGATTTTCGAGCGGTACAGCAGTAAGAGCCGAGTGTTTGAAGGTATGCAAATTCATGGCAAGAGTAGAGATGTGCCGCATCCACACGGTAGCCGTTTTCTCGCCCACTGACTGAATGCGCCCCAACCGACCGTTAACGTCCTGGCGATCGGGCGCGTACACTTCCACCAAGGAACCAATTTTGAGCGTCAGGTGGTGGGCGATCTTAGGTTCGCCTTCAGGTTTTACTTTTTTGTCGCGCCCCTGTAAAGTTTTGGCAACCTGAGCCGGATTGCTGCGAGTGTCGTTTGCCAAAGCGATGACCTGCTTCTTGGTCAGCCCAGCAGAGCGATTCAGTATTTTCCACTTCACTTCGTCCCCTCCAATAAAACTGAGAGCATCCACAGCTCGAGTAAATTGGGCATCCCGGTAAATCGTTCTGGGGGAAGCTTTGAACCGTTCTCCTAACTCTCGTGCTGTTTTGTCTGTCAAGCTGCCATTTTGACAGCTTGCTCCTTCTGGCATTGTTTTGTCTGTCAAGTGGTCATTTTGACAGCTTGCCTCATCTGGCATTGTTTTGTCTGTCAAGCTGCCATTTTGACAGCTTGCTCTATCTGGCGATACTTTGTCTGTCAAACTGTCAAAATGACAGTTTGCCGAACGCTTGCCCCCGTGAGATTCCTTGGTCAGCTCGTACCAGGTGCCGCGCAGGTAGCTAACGGATTCTGGCGTCAAGCTGCGCCGTCCCAGTTGGTTGGCGATCGTCCAGACCTTGACTGCATTCCGACTGTCAAAAGACATCTCTACAATTTTGTATGGTATGCCGTGCGCGGTACAGATGGCGAACCTGTTGTGGCCGTCGATGAGAAGCTTTTCCTCGGCCCAGACTACTAACGGATCGCGGCATCCTTCCTCCAGAATGCTCGCTTGCAGGGCGACTTTTTCGTCTTTACTCAGGGGAGGAATGAGAGATTGAAATTCGGGGTCGATTCGCAGTTGTTTCGCAGCACAAGAGGTAGACCCTCCAATACCCCCCGGCAAAACAATTAACGCTTGCGGCTCCCGATCGTCTGCTTCTGATTGCATTTGACGCATTCCTGGCGAGTTTGTTGAATGCAAGGCTCGCCCGCGCTCGACCGCAACCGGAGTAGGGGAGTCAGCGCGGGCAGGAATTTTCTTGAACTATTCAACACTAACATAGTTATCGTCGAGAAG
The DNA here is from genome assembly GCF_036701115.1 of Microcoleus sp. Pol1C5. Lineage (NCBI taxonomy): Bacteria > Bacillati > Cyanobacteriota > Cyanophyceae > Oscillatoriales > Microcoleaceae > Microcoleus > Microcoleus sp. Pol1C5. Next base: position 74,323 of record NZ_JAUBQE010000034.1, read on the forward strand.
CCTCCAGAAAATGCGAAAATAGTAAAAAAAAGGAAATGCTATCGACGCTATGTCACCCAGGAAAGGAATTCACCCCCATCCCAACTCACTAGCCAACCTCAACCGCTCTGGGGGACAACCCCGCTATGAAGAACCCAAGAAGCAAAGAAATATCCAGGTAACGTCGGTGGGATGGGAGGGAATTCGCGCGATCGCCATTGAACGCGGATTGAGCCTCAACGAGTTGATAGAACAGATTGGCAGGGGTCTAATTCCCCTTGGCAATGGTGAAAAAAGTAACTAATCGCCAGATATGGAAAGGGAGGTTAGATAAAAAAATTTTTCTATCAACTCGTTACTAGAAGTTTTATTGATAGTAATGACGGGTTTTTTATCGGTAAAAACTTCTTAAAAGTTACGCTTTTGTGCCGTGTAAATCTATCAGGAAAAAACACAATGGTTCAATCACCTCCAAAACTTATAACTGTGGATGAATTTATTACAAACTACGGCGACAGCGATTGCTACGAACTGATTGATGGTGAATTAACCGAAATGGAACCAACAGGGCCGCACGAACAAGTATCCGGTTTTCTGGGACGAAAACTGAATGTAGAAATTGACCGCCTGGATCTACCCTACCTTATCCCCCCTCGCTGTCTCATCAAATTATTAGGAACAGCAACAGCCTTTCGCCCCGATGTGCTGGTATTAGATGAAACTCGACTGATTAATGAACCTTTGTGGCAACAAGAACCTGTAATTACATCAGGTTCCTCAATTAAACTGATTGCTGAAGTTGTTAGCAGCAACTGGCAAAACGATTACGCTCGCAAAGTTGAAGATTACGCCCTGCTTGGAGCGCCTGAGTATTGGATTGTTGATTATTTGGGCATTGGTGGCAGAGAATATATTGGCAAACCCAAACAGCCGACAGTTACAATTTGTACGCTGCGAGAAGACGAGTATCAAAAACAGTTGTTTCAAAATGACGATCTGCTTATTTCCTCAATCTTTCCCGGCTTGCAATTAACAGCGCAACAAATCTTCGCGGCAGGCAGATATGCTGCTATCTAGCTTATATCCAGGTAACGTTCGCGGCAGGCAGATATGCTGCTATCTAGCTTATATCCAGGTAACGTCGGTAGGATGGAGAGAATTCGTGCGGTCGCAATGGAACGGGGATTGAGTCTCAACGAGTTGAGCAAACAAATTGGCAAGGGTCTGATTCCCCTTGGTGCTGAAGAAAGTAACTAATAGCTTGGTCAGGAAAAGGAGGGTTCATTCAAAAAAACTTTCTATCAAATCGTTACCATAAGTTTTTTTGAAATAAAGGACTAATTGGCTTGTTGATTCGCCGAGCCTGCTAACTAACTTTCAAAATTTGCTCAATTAGGGAGACAACTTGCTGCGGTCGATGCTTAAAATGCTTCTTGATTTGAAATTTTAACGAATCTGCTGGCACATCTTTTTTGTTGAGTTTCAGGCGAATATGATCACTTTGTGGGAGAGTGGAATTGAGCGCTCCAATAACGGTGCGGCATTGTCGAAGAGTCAGGCTATCGACTTAAATGAAGGGTAGATTTAATGTGTCGGTATCGAGTTGAATATTAGAAGCAAATTCGGCTTTAACTTGTAGCGAAGAGGTGAGGCGCTGTTCTTCTGTGGGTTCTGGAGTTGCTGCCGATTCGGTAACAGCAGGAAAGGAAGCAATTTCATTGAGAAGAGGCACAAAATCTGGGGCAAGTTCTGCTGAGAGTTTTTCAGAAGGATTCATTCGCTTCGATGCTAACAGCGTAGCGATATAGTGAACAATTAAGCCACCGTAACCAAAAATTACCACAGTTTCAATTGTGAGGGTGAGAAAATGCTGAATATGTTCGTACATGATTATAATTTATTTGCAAGTGGAGCATCTCTCAAACGCGCTCGCGTTTAATATCAAAACCTTACTAAAGCCTTCTGAGAATGCGAGCGCAAGTATCGCAAACGGAACTGGTGCGGTGGGTGGGCGGGCAAAACAAATCCTGCTTGGAGCAGGATTTTATCCCCTTTATCGGGGGTCGTCATTGATTATTTGACAAAATCATCAATCTCTTCATTATCGTCAGTTGCCTTTTTCTTATGAGAAGCTTTGACTGCCGATTCGATATAACGGAAGTGCAAGTCAATCACTGCTTGCTCAGATGAAAGCCAGTAAACGTTGCTCAAGATTTCTTCAAGCATCTCGTCAGCCGAGTAGCCTTCATATTGCTTGTTAAACCAAGTATTGAACGCTTCCCAGTCAAGAGCTTTACCTTTCTGCAACTGTCGTTGTTTGGCACGTCCCGTTAACTCGCGGGCAACGTGCAAAAACATCTCGAAGCGCTGTTCTTCAATAGTTTCTGCAAATTGCTTTTGCATCGGAGTTGGAGCGGATTTGCGATTAGCCATGATTAACCCTCAAGCGTGTTTTTTTTCACAACTAAAGCGACGGCAGTCTGCTAATTACAATTAATTCAAAAAATTTAGTGGGTGGGTGAGTGGGTAAAATTAAATTCACAACCAAGGTCAAAGTTTCCTTGATTGTGAATTTGTTGGGTCTGCTTCCCAGAGCGTCCTGATTCGGACGGTGGCGACAATCATTACCCTGAATCGCAATTCGTGGAAAAGGCCTCGATAGAGGCAAAAAAATGCTCTGCTTTTTCAGCAGAGCTTTCTAATCAAACTTTAGCAATTATTCGTCGTCTTCCTCAAATTCTTCGTCTTCATCTAAACTAAAATCATCCTCCTCATCGTCATCATCCTCATCCTCATCCTCATCGCCTTCGGAGTCTTCGTCATCCTCATCAATTTCATCGAGTATGTCATCAATTTCATCATCTTCATCATCGAGTTCGTCGTCCTCATCTAGTTCTTCAGTATCTTCTTCAGAGGATTTAGCTAACTCGTTGCGACGCTTTAAGCTTTGAGCATTGAACTCCATTAAATCGGCAATGGCAGCTTGCGGGTTGTCAGCAATTGTATCGTAAAGTTGGCTCATCGCTAAGGCAACAACTTCGACACCATACTTGAGTTCCTCGGGCCGGCCAACTAGCTTGGGAAACACAGTATTGTTCCACTCTTGCCAGTCGAACTTTTTACCATTGCCATTACCGTTGCGCTTGTTCAACTGAGCTTGAATATCCAATCCCAGTTTTTCGCGAATTGCGTGGCCAACCTTTGTCGAAATACGGCTATCGCGACGCTGAATTGTCACGCCGTACTTCTTATGAATTGTATTGCGAATCTGTTTGACTAGCTCGCCAGCAAGTTGCTCGGAGCTGAGGTTAGGTTGAGGTTTTGATTTGGCTCCATTGTTACTGCCGACAGTTTGACTGTTCTGTTTTTCGGGCGGTTTAGATTTAGCAGGCACTGGTGAATGAGAGCGAATGGGAGTGGCTGCGGTTTGCTTTTTACTTGTGACCATGATTGACAATTTAACTTGCATAACATCAATTTATGAGTGCCGTTAGGCACAATTACCCCCTCCAATTGAGGGGGAAAACTTCGCTCATTAGCAGGACGCTAAATTTTAATTATCTTAGTTAAACTTTTATGTTAAACATCCTCTATTTAGATATATAAATTTATGAAATATTTCACGATTTCGTCTAATTTAAGAGTCCCTCAAACTCCAATATTTGCCCTAGAATATTACAGTGCAGACCGCCAAAAAATATTGTCATCATTTCATCAGTACGCCAGTGAGTGTTGTTTACCTGTTTATTATTGGAATCCTGGCTATGCAACTCTTCAACAGGTGCGGTGTTTGGATAAACATCTCCCGAATTTAGGTTGTCATTCTGATATGACAAGCGTTTCAAATATTTCCCAGATGTATAATAGTGAATGCGTCTTATGTAAAACTGAGCTATCTGTCGAGAGTGATGTCCTGCAATTTCTGCTGGAAAATGACTGCCCCGGTATCTTTTTGTTAGAGGATATTTTGGAGTCAGACAGTACCGAACAGCCTCTTGTCCGCCGTTATTCTCAATTGGCTAACGCATTCTTTGAGCTGAAAGGGCGTTGGGCCAACCAATATTGGGTACTGCTGGGTGAGTACATCCAACTGCCATCAAAGCTAAGTCCATTAATTCCTCTACTCAAATATCCGTTACCCGATCGTTTTGAAGTCGAAGTTCTTGTAGATAATTTTTGCGATCGCAATTGTTCCCTTGATTTTGGTTCAGATGCGGTAGCTGCTAAAAAACGGCTGGCTGTTTCGAGTCTAGGGCTGCCAACTGCTGAAATTGAATTAGTGTTAGATAGATCGCTCTCTGTGACCGCTTCAGTTGTCCAAATCGCACAGTTGGTATTGGAGCATAAAATATCGCAACTTCGAGACCAGGGGTTGGAGTTCATTGCTTCTCCAGACGTGCCTCATGCTGGCGGTTTAGATTTATTAGACGCTTATTTGAGCGAAGTCGTAAAGCTGTCAGAAGCTGATGCCAAGAAATATCACCTCAGACCTCCCAAAGGAATGCTGCTGTGGGGGCCGCCGGGGACGGGCAAAAGTTTGAGTGCAAAGCTAGCTGCTAAGAAGCTAGGTTATGCGCTTTTAGCAGCAAGTTGGGGCAATATTATAGGTTCCTCTAATCCAGATCGCGCTCTCAACAAAATGCTGGATACAGCCGATAATTTGGGCGGCTGCGTGCTGTTCTTTGACGATTTTGACAAGGGTTTTTCTGGCTGGGAATCAAATGCTGATGGCGGTGTAGCTAGGCGACTGTCGCAGAAATTGCTCACATGGATGCAGGAGCATGAAAGCCCCGTGTTAATGTTAGCTACTGTTAACCGCTTAGAAATGCTGCCGGCTGAACTTATCCGCAGATTTGACGACGGCGGAATCTGGTTTGTGGATTTGCCACACAGCGGCGCTCGCTATGAGATTTTCAATTTGCACTTAGCTAAGTATTTCCCAGAGCAGTTTGGGGAAGGAAAAGAGAATCTTTGGAGCGACAGACAGTGGTATTCGCTACTATCTGATTATGCCGGAGCAACGAGTGCTGAAATTGCGATCGCAGTAAAGCGCTGTGCTGAGCGAGCTTATTGTGAAGGGCGACCTGGTAAAATTGAATTGGCCGATCTGCGTTATCAGAGAACTCAGTTTGTGCTGTCGTCTGAGCGTTCTTCTGAAGATATCCAGGGGATTCGCAACAAAGCGTCCTTTGCTCGGCCTGCTTCTGGGAGGGATGGGTCTAAATTTGCGGCGGGAGAGCAAGAGTTATTCGAGTATCGGCCATCTGCTTACGATAAAACTTGAGTGCATGATAAATCGCAATAGCATCGGTTCGTTTTCTCCCCTCCCCACTCCCAATCTTTCCCCGTTAATCTCTTACCCTCCCCAACTTTCCATCACCTTAATTTCTACCTCGCAAGGAATCGGAGAGAGAAACTTATTCCCAGCTCTCACCATACATTTTTTAAGCAAGGCTTTAACTGGCCTCACTTCTTCAAGAGGACACTCTATTAAAATTTCATCGTGAACGACACAAATCAGTTTAGCACCAGTGCGGCTCAGAGGCATAAAAAGTAGAGCAAGAGCGAGTTTAGTAATGTCAGCGCTCATTCCTTGAATTGGGTTATTTAGCATCTCATTAAGCAACGGTTTAGTATCTTTTGACCATAATCTCCTTCTGCCTAAGACAGTCCGACTCTCTCGAATACCTCGGCTCCAGGCGCTCCGAACTTTGCCGTGAAATTGTTTGATACCTGTATAGGATTCAAAGAACTTCTTACGAAAGTGTGAAGCTTGTTGCAGCGTTAAAGTGACTCCATGCTCTGCTTGAGCCATATTCTTAAATTTCGTAACTCCCATGCCATAAATTAAACCGAAGTTAATAATTTTGCCGAGCTGTCTGTCTTCGAGAGTAATTTCAGATAAGGGTTTTGCTAGCACCAAGGAAGCTGTGAGAGAGTGCAAATCTTCCCCTTTGGAGTAAGCTTTCACCATCGTGCGATCGCCGGAAACCTTCGCCATGATCCGCAGTTCAATCTGGCTGTAATCGGCTTTGAGCAGGACGTAACCGGGTGCAGCTTTAAAACACTGTCGGGTTTCCTTATCTCTGGGGATATTCGTTAAATTTGGCTCTCGACAACTAAACCGTCCTGATCTAGCACCAATCTGAAACCAATTGGGATGAATGCGCCCTGTAATCGGGTGAATGCGTTCAGGTAAACCCAGAGTAAAAGTATCGATACGAGCCGATAAACTGCGGTATTCTAACAGTGCTTGAATAACGGGATACTCGCCTTGCAAAGGAATTAAATGTTGAGAGCTAGTGGAAGTAACAGGAATACCTTTTTGTTGCAAAGCGGCTAAGACTTGCTTGGGAGAGCGAGGATTAATTGTATCCGTAAATTCTGGCAGCAGAGAGATTTGTTGGTGAGGGTTAGGTCGATGGAGTTGCAAATTAATTTGTTTTAAAAGAGAGTCGCGTTGATGACAGAGCTTCACTCCCAAAACTCTCCACTGTTCTCTATCTAAAAGCATTCCGTTAAGTTCCATAGAAGCCACCGCAGGCAGACAGGCAAACTCTAGTAAAGCAGTTTTCCAAAGCTTAGAAGCTTTCAGTTTTTGTTGCAGAGCAGCAGCCAGCGGGAGTAAGATTGCAGCATCGATAGCAGCATATTGCAGTTGAGCGAGTGTTAAGTTTCCCGACCAATCGCTAACTTGCTGCGTTTTGTCTAGCTTTACTTTCAACAAATTCTCAGTGACAGCCTCTAGGGACAAATGGCGTTTTAGTCCCGCCGTCAGCACTCGGTAAGCCAAATAGGTATCGAAAAAGGGTTCGGATGGTTCTAGTCCGGCAAAAGTGAGCATTTGCCATTCAAATTTGAGGTTGTGACCTACCTTGAGTATAGGACTGGCTAAGAGCAAGCGTAATGGTTCGAGTTCGCTCGATTTAATGGCCCATAAATCTACAATGATTACTGGATGGTCAGGAATGGCAAGTTGTAACAATCTAATTTTGGCTTGGTAGGGGTCAAGCCCTGTCGTTTCGCAATCTATACCGATGATTTTTGCTTGTTGGAATGGTTGAAGGGCTGTTTCAAGATTGAAAGCAGTATCGATCAATTGGTAAGGAGTTTTAAGTGTAGCTGGCAACTGAGGTTTTTGATTTTTATCGGTTAAAACAGTTGGAATAGCTGTTAATATTTCAGGATTAAGGGGAGGATTAGCTCTCATCATTACTTCCGTTTCCAAAGGAAAGTAAAAGGAGTCCGGGCTGTCAATACCTGTTTGGTGTTTTGAGTAACGCTTGAGGATGTCTTGTGGGGTTAGCGGTTTCATTGCACGATCGCCAAAAATTTTCAAAGCTGCGATCGCAAGATCGGTTGGAAAAATAAACTCGATCGAGTTGAAGCAGTAAGAAAACCACCCTACGACAGACATAGCTACGTTCTCAGCCCCCATAAGGCGACAAGTGAAAACCCAAGACACTGGGAGAATCCAGAGGAATTAGATCCCGAACGCTATAAAAATGCGACGACTAGCGATCGAATTGACGAAGCAAAATCTCAAGAAATCGGATTTGCCCGATGCCCCTTTCATCAAGACACATTTGAAGTAAAAGACGGTAGAAACACTGAGATAACTAATAGTGCATTTGGCACGGTTTACAACATTACCGAGGGCAAGGTATCTCCCGTATGTGACTATGCTGGCTACGCGCCTTTCGGTTTTGGATATCGTCGCTGCGCTGGCGAGTTGCTCGCGGTTGAGGTGTTCAAAGATTTTCTCAGAAAGGTGTGGAACGACAAAATAGAGTTCGAGAAACTCGACCTATCAGATCCAGAAACGCTTCCTGTCGGACTCAAAACAGTTATGGATGACAACATTGGGTTCACCAAGCAGATGTTTTGACTCTCCCCATCTACTCCAGACTCAGTTGAGTAGTGGCAATTTCCCTAAACGAGATTGTCGCAATGCTCGTTAGCTGGCACCGCTTCCATAAGCTTTTCAGGAACAGGTAGATTTAGGTTCGCCATCAACTCGATGAACTCAACCCGATTTCGCCCGACAAATCGAGGATTGTGCCGTTTTTCTTCCCCAATCGTGGAGACACTTTGTCCCCGGTAGTCATGGGCTGGATACACAAGTGTTTCTTCTGGTAAGGTAAAGAGCTTTTGCGTGACGGAATCAAACAACACCCCAGCATCACCACTCTGGAAATCTGTGCGTCCACAACCTCGAATAAGTAAAGCATCGCCTGTTAAGATTCGATCGCCATTGACTTGATAGGTCATGTGGCTATCGGTGTGGCCCGGCGTAGCGATCGCTTTAATCAAAATACTATCCAGTTGCAGCATTTCACCGTCTTGAATGAAACGATCTGCACTATTCGCTCGGGCGCTAGCTGGCACTACACTAAGGCAACCTGTTGCCTGACGGATTTTAGCGGTGCCTGTAATATGATCCGCATGAATGTGCGTCTCCAGGCAGTAACGCAGGGCGAAGGCATCTAAATTTTATGTTAACAGAATATGGTATATTGGAGGAGAATTCTTGAGTATCCAAAAAACATTTAATTAGAGTTTACCTGTATGAAACTCAAACCTAAAATCACCATCGCCGACCATTTTGCCGACTTAGAAGATCCCAGAATTGAGCGAACGAAACATCATCAATTAATTGATATTATCACCCTCTCAATTTGTGCCGTGATTTGTGGTGCTGATACATGGGTGGATATTGAAAGTTACGGGCGCAGCTCAATACGAATGGTTAAACAAAATTTTAGAATTGCCGAATGGCATACCTTCACATGACACAATTGCGCGAGTATTTTCTCGGCTAAAACCGGAGCAATTTCAGAAATGTTTTTTGAGTTGAATTCAATCTATTAGTTGCTTCAATCCCGGAGAAGTAATCGCAATTGATGGCAAAACTATTCGCCATTCTTACGATCGGGGAGGAGATAAAAAAGCCATTCATATGGTCAGTGCTTGGGCGACGAGTCAAAGATTAGTTTTAGGACAAGTTAAGGTTGATAAAAAGTCTAATAAAATCACAGCCCCATCCGGCTTTACTCAAAGTATTAGAATTGAATGGAAGCATTGTCAGCATTGATGCGATGGGCTGTCAGAGGTCAATTGTAAAGTCAATTGTCGAACAAGAAGGAGATTATGTAATCACCTTAAAAAAGAACCAACCATCCCTGTATGCCAGAGTAGAACAGTTGTTTAAACAAGCAATTATACAAGAATTTTCGGGATTTACACATACAGCTCATTCGACGAAGAAAGAGAATAATCATGGTCGCTCATAAATCAGACATTACAACCATGTTAAGTGACATCAAAGAGCTAATTGACCCGACAATCAATGGGATAAACTTCACAGTATAGGCTTGATAGAATCCGTGAAAATGGTGAAGGGAAAAACAACTATTGAAACTCGTTATTACATTAGTAGTTTACCAAAAAATGCTCAAAACCTGGGTGAATCAGTCCGCAGTCATTGGGGAATTGAAAAGTCTTTACATTGGGTATTAGATGTGGGTTTTCGTGAAGATGATTGTCGGATTAGAAAAGATAATGCTCCGCAAAACTTTGCTATGATTAGACACATCTCGCTCAATCTTTTGAATCAAGAGAAAACTTCAAAAACTGGAGCAAAAAATAAGCGACTTCGAGCCGGGTGGGATGATGACTATTTGACCAAGCTCCTCGCTGTTGCAGTTAACTAAATTCTCTCTCCATAACTCATCATTAACTCTTATACAACTTGGAAACAGTGGTTGTAATAGTTTTATTTTCTCAAAATTAGCAGAAGCGTAAAAACCACCATTAATCAGTTACTGTTTTCTTACTAAAGTCATTACAAAGCGTGTCTGTAGCTTTTCAGGGGGCGACAACGAGGCTAAAGTGGTTGCCCTATAAGCTTTATGGCTCTCAATCCCTTTTGATAAAATGGCTTTTTATGGGGAACTAAACTCAGCATGGACTCTACCCACTCCTGACAAGAGTCAACAGCAATTAGCCAATTAGAGCCATACAAACCAACCCAAAAGTTACTATGTCTTCTTCTATTTCTACCTGTTTCTTGAAGCCGACAAACATATTTCTCTTGTCCCTGAAGCTTAGTTCTTTTTCCTTGCAACTACGCCGAAGTCATGGCTAGGGCGATTAAAATTATTAAAGCAATCAATTTATCGGGTGATGCTTGAGAACCCTCTAGGTTATATCCTCCGGTTTTACAGTCTTTAAACATTGCTTCGATACCGTAACGTTTGCTGTAAACCCCGATCGCACTTTTCAAATCCGGCAGATTAGTTAACAGATACCAAGGTTCATCTTCTTGTTTGCCTCGATATTTCCTCTTCCAATAAGCAGCTAAGTTAAACCGAGAAAATCCTTTCTTTTGAGTCAAACTAATTTGCAGATAGAAAAAATTCATCCCTGGTTGAACTGGAATGGTATCTAGCGATTGAAATGGTTGTCTTTTTTCTCGGAAAGTGGTACTGCATTTTTGACGGAGGACGAAACTCAAACGCTGACGGTGCAACCATTCTGCCAGCTCTATGCTATGAAATTCGCGGTCGCCAACAATCACTAATTTATATCTTTTTAATAGCCGAATTACTGGGCGTAATACTTGTTGCTGTTCGACTAAATTAGAAGCCCCACGTTTATCTAACAGCGTCCAGAATATAGGAAACGCTCTTTTTTGAACGATCGCGCTTACCATCAAGACATTATACTCTTTCCATTGAGTTCTATCCAATGCAATGACTAATTGACTCCCCACTTTTAGCTGACGGGCCATTACCTCTTTGATAATCGGGAACCACAGCACAAGTATGCTGAGCGCTTTAATCTGTAGAAATCGTTGTATGTGGCGGCGACGACTACTTTGTAAGATCGGCAATTGCAGGGTGGCCGCTAATCGTTCTATTCTGACTTCTTTTTGAGTCTGTAACAACCATACCAACATTTGAAGAGTAAGTAATTGTGTTGGGCTTAGGTATTTTTCCAGGAGGTCGTGATAGAATGAGGGTAACATTTTATTGATTAGGGTCTTGTGGTATTAGTGAGACCCTTCTTTTTTATCACAACTGGGTAGTTTTTCGCTCTTGAGATTATTTTGTCAATAAGCCGAAATTTTTGAGGCTGGTCGATCGCGCAAAAACATTTGCCTGTAAAGGTTCAGGGGCGCTTGTCGCCCCCTGAACTGTAGCTTCTTTGAATGGTGAATTTATCTCAAAATATACTCACCACTGATGAACAGTGTTCAATAAGATGCGTTCCCCCTGGGCAGTAACGCAAACTCAATTCCAACTCATCCAGCAACTTAAGATCTCGATCGACTTGTTCTAGCACCTGAGCGACGAGGATTGCTGCTTTGGTGTCTGGAGCCGCAATCAAATAAGAATAGGTGCTGGATTCTCGATGGAACAATTGACGAAATAGCATCTTTTTCCGTTCGATAGGTAATAGCATTCAGCAGGTGTTTGCAAGTAGTTTATTCAACTTGCAAAATTGATCCCAATTCCACTAACAAAGCAGATTTGATGGTTGAAATTCTGAGCGATGCTTGTGGCAAAATCTGGCGCGATTCGCGCCCTTCGACAGTCCGGGTGCTGGTAATGTATAGCAGTTGACAGTTGACAGTTGACAGTTAGACGAGCATCAAACTGTTGATGCTACAAGGAGCGGGGGTAGTCCCCTGAAGGAAAGGATCGAGAATAAAACTGAATTCAAAGAAAAGTAGGCATTTAGAGTTGTAAATTAGCATTGTAATGATGTACAAACCGCCAAATAGCAGCAATATGATTTTCTAATTTTTTAGAGAAGGCTAAGCTCTTTCTTACCAGTCGAGATACTCGTTGTCGAATAGTACAGTTAAAACGCTCGATATAGCTAGTCAAACCACTATCTTTATCTACGCGGCGCGATGACGAATGCTTGGCAATACAGAATCATAAGCACCCCAATGGTCGGTATAAATTACTGCCGATTGACGGTACACTGGTGGTATTGAATCCCATAAAGCAAGAGCCGATGCGGCGCTACGATCTCCAATATGTACACCAACAATTTCCCTAGTCTCGGCGTCCAATGCCAGCCAGACCCACTGCTGATTTCCTTTACTATCAACGAATGACCATAACTCATCCATCTGAACATTCAAGCGCTTTTTTTCCTTGGGAGTCCGCGACACTTGCTTCTTAACAGCAGTCGCTTGGCTATTAACATATCGCTGCACTGTATCTTCTGACACTTGAAGCACCCGAGCAATCCCTGCCTGAGAAATACGTTCGCATTTGCATCCGTGACATTAACTCTTTTTGTTCTTCTGTAATAGGCTTCCATGCAGGATTTAAAACAAATTGACGACCACATTCTCGACATTTAAAATTTTGTTTGCCATCCCGAGTTTTACCGTTTCGACTAACTTCTTTTGAGGCACAATTAGGACAATGGGGAATCTCTACTTTCATATCATACTATGATAAACACTTCTCTCTAATAGTAACTTGCTCGATCCTTTCCTTCAAGGCACTACCCAAAAGTTAGATTGTCGAGATAGAAGTAAGACGCTGTAAGGCAAAGTGTAAGACAGTAGGCAACAGGTGGTGGCTATTTTTCCAACGGCCTGAAACCAGCTTTTTCTTTTTAGTAAAAATTTAGCCACCCATCGAAAAAATCCCGCTAGAGGCTTAGACGAGGATAACTCCACTTTTCCTACTCACTCCAAAACCTTGTTCTAGTTGGGGATACTCTAATTTTCTGAACTCTCAAGTTTTAAGAGCTAGGTTCTTGTTACCAATTACAGATAGACTCTGGCTTGAGAGGACAAGTCTTGGGTGCGCTCGAATTTCTGCTGAGGTAAAGAGCGGTCAGTTTAGTCAAGGATGCTAGCGGTTTAATGTCCTTGATTTGATTGTTGTTGAGGTTG
>NZ_JAUBQE010000153.1:0-1195 GCF_036701115.1 Microcoleus sp. Pol1C5
GGGAGCATCCCGCTTTTTAACTAAGCATAACTACTCATTTTAATCTCATTATTTAAATACGCACATCTTAGTCTTAAAATTTGAGGCACGTTTTTTTCTTTCCACTGTGCACCTACAATCTTAATTCTTGCTCCCATCTGTTTAATTAAAGACTCTACAGCTCCCGAACCAATATCAATACCCTGATTTTGATAATTCTGGTAATTTGGGATTCTTGACTGATGTTTTCGGAGATAATTCTGGAAATTTTCACTTTCTTTTCCTCTAACTCCTACAAATTCGGCTATAGCTTCTACTGTTGACCCTTGCCACAGTTGGCTCTCGACTCTTCTGATTCGTTTGAGTGACCCCCCTACTTTATGTAGATTTTCTCTCAAATGATACCAATCTAATACCTCTCTTCTTTGCTCAGTAGTCCCTATTTGATTAAACAAATTCCACACCCCATCATGACCATCTCCCAAGCAGGTTATGGCTTGATTTGGCAGTTGGCTATTTACCCATGCTACTAACTCTGGATTATTTTGGAAGAAGGCTGCTCCTACTTGACTATGTACTTTAACCGCCTTATAATTCCTCCAGACACTTTGCTCTCCTAATGGAGTTCTCAGTCTGACGTTTCCTCCGTCTATACTCAAGGCTTCTACTTGCTCGCTAGCGGACGGTGAAGAGAATTCATAACGCTCTAATAGGCGATGTTGTGTACTGTGGGGTACATAAATTCCTGTCAACATTTTTAAATCTTTCTCAGCATTGGCAAACGATTCATTTGCCACTAATAATAAACAACATTTTTCCAAGTGAGGACTCAAACGACTTCCCTTCTTTACTCCCAGCTTTTGGGCTTGCTTCCTCGAAAGCTTGATTTCTCCTACACAACTTTTTATGGTTCTTTTTCTCCCCTCACTCTTTCCCCCTGCTGAGTTAAAAAAAAACTGCTAATTTCTGGTGCTACTATCTCCACTAAATATTCTCTGACAATCAGTTCGATAGATTCAAAGCTTTTGAGATTGTCTGGCGAGGTATTCTTATACAATTCCTCTGCTATTGCTTGGAGATTTATTTTGATCTTCTGCTGTTCTTCTGAGAGCATATACACTTGGGTTATGGTAAGTTATCTGCTTTCTATTATGCCATCAACTTGGTAAGGCAATTCTTTCAGTATTTATACTCATTGCAAAACTGGGATGCTCCC
>NZ_JAUBQE010000154.1:0-1182 GCF_036701115.1 Microcoleus sp. Pol1C5
GAAACTTATTCTTTTTCTAAAATGAACCAAAAGCGATGCGTCAAATGGGATTTCATTGCTGTATGATGAGAAACCTACAGCGGTTCCCGCTGTAATGTGGTACAATGGAATAACAATAAAATATCATTTTGTATTCAAAGCTAATGAAAACCTATTCCCTCGATCTCCGAGCAAAAATAGTAACAGCACATTTGACCCAAAAGATGTCAATTAGGAAAGTAGCCATCAGGTTTGCTGTCAGCAAAAGTCTCGTCCAAAAACTGGTGAAACAACAACAAGTCGAGGGGAATTTACAGCCTAAACAGAGGGGTAAACCACAATTTAGTCACTTGACAAATGCGGAAGCACTCATCAGAACACTGGTGGCAGAGCATCCAGATGCTACCTTGGTAGAGTTGTGTGAATTATTTGCTATTAAGACGGGAAATTGGGTGAGCCGGACGGCAATGTGCCGCTACTTACAGAAATTAGGACTCAATCGTAAAAAAAAACATGGCACAGTAGCCAAGGCGGGACTGAAAGAGTCCAAAAGTTAAGGGTGGAATATTGGCAAAAGATCAAAAATATCGAGCCAAAAAACTTAGTATTTTTGGATGAAACTGGTATTCTACTGGGATTGAGTAGAACTTATGCCCGCTCACAGCACGGGACAAGAGTCTACCAAAAAAAAGCATTTTATCGAGGTGCCAAAGTCACAGCTATTGGCGCAATTAGTATGAATAAAGTGTTGGCATTGATGACAATGAATGATTCAATGGATGGACAGGCATTTGTTATATTTATTGAGCATTTTTTATGCCCTCAATTATGGGAAGGAGCGGTAGTAGTAATGGATAATTTACCCGCCCATAAGTTAGCTTTAATCAAGCCCATGATTGAAGCTGTAGGTGCGAGTATTATTTGTTTATCCCCATACTCTCCCGATTTTAACCCAATAGAGCTTTGGTGGTCGCAACTAAAATCTTTTTTGCGTATGTTCGCTCCAACTACCACATCCATGATCGATCAAATAATTGCAGTTGCCCTCAACTTAATCAATCCTCAACATTTAAGAAATTGGTTTGCTAATTGTTGCTACTGTACCTCTTAACAGCGGGAAGTGCTGTATAAAGTATTGCAGGTATGGGTTCTCCCTGATTTGTTCTACGGTTTCGCGATCGCTAGTTCCTAATTTTTCCTTGA
>NZ_JAUBQE010000113.1:0-5285 GCF_036701115.1 Microcoleus sp. Pol1C5
TATGTTCAAGTAAGCAAATCGAAAATTATTTTGCTCACTGCTGTTACTGTACCTTTTAGTCACGCAAAGTGCTGTATAAAGTCTACCTTTGATTCTAGCCACAATTTATGGTAGTAAGGTTCGCAGTGCATATACTACAACTAGAGTTTGTACGTAAGTCTTACAGGGTATTGCAGGTTTAGGAAGTGCCGTAGGTACACAGGCTTTAGCCTGTGTCCCTACGGGGAGCTATCACTCTTGTGGGGTGGGCATCCTGCCCGCCCTAAACATACAAGTTAAATGCACAACTGCTTACTCATCTTCTGCATAGATAAACCGATACAATTCGCTAGGATCTGGCTCAGCGCTTTTCTCCGCAAAATCGACTGCATCATCAATTACTGCTTCAATTTTATTATCGATCTCTTTCAATTCTTCAGCAGTTGCCAAAGTTCGATCGATCAAATCAGCAGCCAACTTCTTAATCGGATCGCGAGGGAACCAATATTCCTTCTCTTCTTTAGAACGCAACTCATCAGGATCGGCCAAAGAATGCCCGCGAAAGCGATAAGTCAAAGCCTCGATCAGAGTGGGCCCTTCGCCGGCGCGCGCCCGCGCTATAGCTTCCTTCGCCACTTCCCGCACCGCCAAAACATCCATCCCGTCAACCTCGACGCCAGCCATGCCAAAAGCATGAGCTTTCTTGTAAATCAGCGGGTCAGAAGTAGCTCGCTCGTGGGCCATCCCGATCGCCCATTTGTTGTTTTCCACAACATAAATAATCGGCAACTTCCACAAAGCCGCCATATTTAAACACTCAAAAAACTGACCGTTATTGGCAGCACCGTCGCCAAAAAAACAAGCAGTTACCCCATCGGAACTCTCATCGCCCAAAGCTTCGCGACGGTACTTCGATTGAAAAGCCGCCCCCGTAGCTACAGGAATTCCCTCAGCCACAAAAGCATAACCTCCCAACAGTCGGTGTTCTGCCGAAAACATGTGCATCGAACCGCCGCGGCCCTTCGAGCAACCAGTTTCCTTCCCGAACAACTCCGCCATTACCTCCCGCGCCGGGACGCCCGCGCTCAAAGCGTGAACGTGATCGCGGTAGGTGCTGCTGACGTAATCGGTATCATCCCGGCGCATTGATCGAATCACGCCAGTAGACACAGCTTCCTGACCGTTGTACAAGTGGACAAAACCAAACATTTTGCCCCGGTAGTACATCTCAGCACACTTGTCCTCAAAATAGCGCCCCAAGACCATATCCTCGTAGAGCATCAAGCCCTCATCCCGAGAAATGTTTACGCTTTGCGCGTCAAAAACTGGTAAAGTCCGTTCCTGAACCATAAATAATTAATACCCGACGATCGGCTTCCTAGACATCTAAATTTAAACCGAGATGGGACACAACCGCAGCAGAAAACGATCGCACCTTTTTTGTACAGCAGCTCAGCAATTGTTAAAATGAGTTTGGCAGGCGGAGCGGCTTGCCGGGACTTGGAGAACCAACTCCCATCTAAAACCGATGCCAACAAATGATATAATTCCATTACTCTCAAACCCGAATAATGCTCTGCAAGTCAAACCACTCCTTTAGCTGACGGGTAGCTGACGGGCAGTGGGGCGTGGCATTTTCCTCACTGTAAAACGCTGTAGAGGGAAAAAAGTCAGAGTATCTCTACGGCAAGTCCAAGATACCGTGAATTGAGCGGTTGGAAGCCAACACCAGAATTTTTGATTGGGTTTGCGGGAGTATCTCACTTAAGATAGGCTAATTCAGTTGCTAGCGCTTTGGGGAAGTGGACGAGTGTTAATTCCACTAGATTACTACCGGATTTTGGGTCTACCGATTCAAGCTACTGCCGAACAGTTGCAGCAGGCTCACCGCGATCGAACTTTACAGCTTCCGCGCAGGGAGTATTCTGAAGTTGCGATCGTCGCCCGCAAACAACTGCTCGATGAAGCCTGCGCCGTTCTGTCAGACTCAGAGGGGCGCAAAGCTTACGATGCCAGTTTTTTAGCCAAAACTTACGATCGAGAGTCGGAAGCCGCACTCGAAGCCAAGCACCAGAGGTCAAAAACCTCAGCAGGCACGGCCACCTTCCTGCAAGAGGCAGGAGAAACCGCTCCGCCAGAGTCCAAGACTTTAGATGCTGCTCCCGACCCCCACACTCCAAGTATTGAAATCGATGACAACCAATTCGTAGGAGCCCTGCTCGTACTGCAAGAACTGGGGGAATACGAACTCGTACAGAAGCTGGGTCGCCCGTATCTTAACAATGGCAGCATCGCGATCGCAGAAGGTCGTTTCGGCGACCCTCAGCTCGTGCGGCCAGATATAGTTTTAACTGTCAGCCTTGCCTGTCTAGAACTCGGCCGCGAACAGTGGCAGCAAGGTCAGTACGAAAATGCCGCAAAATCATTAGAAGCAGGTCAAGAATTGCTGCTGCGCGAAAGCCTATTTGCAAGCGTGAGGGGTGAAATGCAAGCCGACATATACAAACTCCGTCCGTACAACATTTTAGAGCTACTATCCCTCCCGGAAGAAAAAGTCGCCGAGCGTCGTCGGGGACTGCAAATCCTGCGAGAAATGCTTCAAGAACGAGGCGGCATCGACGGATCGGGAGACGATCGATCGGGTTTAGGAATAGAAGACTTCCTCCGGTTCGTGCAGCAAATGCGTAAACACCTAACCAGCAGCGAGCAGCAGGCGCTATTTGAAGCCGAAGCCGGCCGCCCCTCCGCAGTCGCCACTTACCTCTCGGTCTACACCCTGTTAGCCCAAGGATTTGCAGCCAGACAGCCATCGATGATCCGTCGGGCCAAGCTGATGCTGATGCAGCTCGGTCGCCGCCAAGACGTTCACCTGGAAAAAGCCGTCTGTTCCCTGCTGCTGGGCCAGACAGAAGAAGCCAGCCGCTCCCTCGAACTCAGTTCGGAAAAAGAACCCCTGGCATTCATTCGCGAACATTCCCAAGATTCACCCGACTTGTTGCCCGGACTGTGCTTGTACGCCGAACATTGGCTACAAGAAGAAGTGTTTCCCCACTTCCGCGACTTGGCCAACGAGTCTGTGTCCTTGAAAGAATACTTTGCCGACCCGAAAGTACAAGCTTACCTAGAAGCTTTGCCACAGGACGCAGAAACCGCCAACGAATGGGTCGTCGTGCAGCCCCGCTCCGGCAAGCCCCCAGGGCGACTGCAACCGACAGCAGCCCGATCGCCCGCTGCCATACCCCCACAGCCACCCACAGCCAAGCAGGGAGCCAGTACCGTCACCTTGACCCCCGTACCGGGCGACGCTTCCACCGCAGCATCGGGGGCGAAATCCCAGGCAACGGTGGCCGCGCCGAGCGCTGTTGCCCCCGTCTCTATCCCGATAGCGACAGTGCCACACCCGGCAGAATCGACTTCCAAACAACGCAGACGCCAACATTCAGGGCGCAGCGGAGCAAGCGGCAATGGGCTCAAGGGCGATTTGGTCGATCGAGCGCGTACCAAGGCAGCAGAAATTACCGCCCAAGTCAAGTCCATGCCTCCAAACAGGCTGGCTTTGTTTCTAGTCGCAGGTGTCCTGAGCCTGTTACTCCTGTGGTTAATACTCAGTCTGTTGGCGAGCGCCATGCAAGCCCTATCGGGCCCATCCCTCCAAGGAGAGCAAGCCCTCGTCCGCCTGGAAGAACCGCCCCTAGAAATCCCAGCCTTGACCGCGGCCCCAGAGCCGACCGCTGCAGGCGCAGTGTCGGGAGAAATCACTGAGGCATCAGCCGAACAAATAGTTCAAAGCTGGCTGTCGGCGAAAGCAGCGGCTTTGGGCCCCAATCACGCTGTCGAAGAATTAAAGCAAGTTCTGACAGAACCGGCTTTGTCTCGCTGGCAATTGATGGCAGAAGCTCAACAGCGAAACAACGCGCACCAGCGTTATGTACACAAGCTGCAAGTTGATGCAGTTAAGACGAATCCGACTAATCCCGATCGCGCTCAAGTAGAAGCCCAAGTCGCGGAAAAAGCCGAAGTGTTCGATCGATCTCAGCTCGTTTCTTCCCGCAACGAAAACCTGCGGGTGCGCTACGACTTAATCCGTCAAGAGGGACAGTGGCGGATTATGGATTGGCAAGTGATTAAGTAAGGAATTGGTAATTAGTAATCGGTAATTGGTAATTTCTGCTGGCTAATTACTAATTACCAATTTCTGATTATTAGGTGAATTTTTAATTCCAAAAGCGGGAGTTTTGAATTGCAGATTATTGTTGAAGGCTGGCGTTTTATTTATCATTCCTATTGCGTAGCCAATCAATTTCAACTGCTGGAAATGCTCGCTCGCCCGCCAGGACAAATTGAGCTTTTCCACCGCGATATGCCCTACATTGACGCAGCTTGGGAGACGAAAATTAGTTTGTTCGATCGCCCAAATGAAATATTACTCCGCAGCATTAAGAGCCCTTCGGTAAATCAATCAGCCGATGTTACCCTGCGAATGTACTGCCCGTGGGACTTCTCGGCATCCAGCAGCGCTCAAACTTGGGTATTTGTAGCCACAGAATGGGGGATTGTTACCAGTACATTATTACAGGCCATGGGTGTTAAGTCGATCGCCGAAACTCCGGTTAACTCAGAAACGAAAATTATTACACCTTCAGCTTGGTCAAAAGCTGGCTTAATTCGCAGCGGTGTGGAAGCCGATCGCATTGCCGTTGTACCTTTGGGAGTCGATCCTCAGATTTATTATCCTGCGGCGGGCGATCGGCGTCAATCACTGCGCCAAAGCTTGGGCTGGTCAAACTATTTTATATTTTTAAACATCGGAGGGCAAACCGATCGCAAAGGTATTCGCCCTTTATTAAAAGCCTTCGCTGCGGTAGTTGACAAATATCCAGATGCGAGATTAGTTTTAAAAGGTTCAGAAGTGCTTTATCCGTCCAGAGACGAGATTGCCGAAGCCTGCCGAGTTGTGCTCAACGATGCCGAAAGAGCGAGGGTTTTACCGAGATTAATTTATACTGGTAGCCAGCTATCTTTTGCTCAAATAGCAGAGTTTTACCAAGCAGCAGATGTTTATGTTTCTCCCTATTTGGCAGAAGGTTTTAATCTGCCGGTGTTGGAAGCTGCAGCTTGCGGTTTACCGGTTATTTGCACTGCGGGCGGCCCTACCGATGATTTTACGCGCTCGAACTTTGCACAGCGGATTGAGAGTAAATTTACGGCTGTGGTGAGTGACGGGGAAACGGGAGCATCCCGCTTTTTAACTAAGCATAACTACTCATTTTAATCTCATTATTTAAATACGCACATCTTAGTCTTAA
>NZ_JAUBQE010000155.1:0-1159 GCF_036701115.1 Microcoleus sp. Pol1C5
CAGGGATAAAGCATGAAGCCCTTGTTGAAAATTGAGTCGTTTGTGGGGTTTGAGATTCATCAGTACGGCGGCTAAATCCGACCAATTCTGGAAAGATTGACCCCAATCGGGAGCGTGCAATCCCATCCAAAAAGTGCTATAGCGTTCTGTTGAACGTCCGGTTTCAGTGGGACGACAAATATACTCAGCAACAGTTCGATGCTGTAAAGAAGCACCTTGTAAAGTGGCTAGAGTATAAGCGATAGAAATGACTAAAACGAGCGCCATTAACCGCCGCTCGTTGACTTTTGTATTTTCCAGATTATAGCCTCCGGTTTTTAAATCTCGAAACATTGTTTCGATGCCCCATCGAGCGGCATAAACGGAGAGAGTCCGAGGTAAACTTTTCAAACTCGTCAGAATATACCAAGGTTCTTTTGGACCTCTACCTCGATATTTTCGTTTCCAGTACGCCGCTAAATTAAAGTCTCCAAGGTGATGCGCTTTGGTACAATAAATGTTGGCGTAAAATCGAGATTTTCCCGGTTTAATATTTAAGTCTTTGAGTGCTCGATAAACTGCATCATCATCGGCAATACAAGTGCCTTTTTTCTGCCGCAATGCGAAGTCTATATTCCTTTGCTTGAGCCAATAAGCCAGTTGGACGCTGTGAAATTCAGGCATCGGCTAAGACCAGAACTGGATAAGGCTTCAACAGCCGCAATACCGGAGTTAAAACTTTTTTTTGTTCGCGCAAGTTACTACTTCCTTTTTTGGGTAATATTTCCCAATAAACGGGAATAGCGTGTTTCCCCCAAGCTAAACTTAACACGATTAAATTTCGCTCTTGCCATTGCGTTCGATCGATAATTAAGAACAAATGTCCTTGATGAATGAGTTGGAGTTTCTTGATTCGTCTTCGTTGTTGTCGATTGCTCGGTTGGTGGCGAAACTCTTGTTTGACGAGCTGTTTGATGAGGGGAAACCACAACAGCTTTGCTGTGAGTTGAGGTAAGTCTAAAAACCGTTGCAAGTTTCTCACTCGACTTTCATACTTTATCAGTTGTGGAAACTTGTTAGCACTCAGTAGATAAGCTGACATCTCGATAGCTTTGTAACATTAACACTAACAATTGTAGCGTTAGATACTGGCGAGGATTTAGATGCGTCTCGAAAACTT
>NZ_JAUBQE010000156.1:0-1145 GCF_036701115.1 Microcoleus sp. Pol1C5
AGACATCTCCCAAAACTCGCAAAGCTTATCTGGCAAAGGCTTTGCGAATTATAACTCTTCTCAAAAATCTCTGCCTTCTAACACGGGTTAATCAGGCTTTGAGCTAGTTTCAGTTAATTTAGAACCCAAATATAGATAGGGTAGCACTGCAATTTAGACCCCACTGTCTTCGGGTTTTAATTGTGGCAGTATTAAGGCTCCCACTCGCAACCTGACTAACCCGCAAATTGTCAGAATTACCTGCTGATATCGGGAGGAGCTTAGCCGAAACCTCTCAGAGGCTACTCGGAATATTTTGAGTAATCTAATCATATGTTCAACAACAATTCGTTGCTTTGATAATTTTTTATTTTCTTTTTTCAGGTCGGCGGTTAATTCATGCTTCTTCGGTTTTTTGTGGGGAGTCTCAATCTGCTCCTCTCCTACATAACCTTTGTCTCCGAGAAACCTTTGCCCAACCGCAAATTCTGACCGTCGCTCTCTAAAGAGATTAATATCGCTATTAGGTCCCGGTTTCCCCACTATAACATCGACTATTTCTCTTGTATTTGGTAGGACAATCAACTGATTTTTCCGCGTATGATTTTTCTTCTTTCCTGAGTAGCACTTTTTCTGCTCTTCATAGTCTTTAGGTCTTTCCCTGACTTGTTCTGAGCTATCTATCACTAACTCGCATTCCTTCAGCATTTCCTTGACCCATTCCCCGTCTCCTTCGTTTTTTTTTACTTGTTCTAATAAACTCGCTGGTAACAATTCTCGTAATATCTCTGACCAGTAATGAAACAGACTGTGCGCTGTCGATTCACTCACCTCGAATTGCACACCCAACATTTGAAACGTTGGCATGTGATGGAGGTAGACTAAAGTTAGCAAGATTTGCTCCCTCACGGAAAGCTTTGGCTTTCTGCCACCCCCTTTGTTAATTATCCTAATTTTGGTGTTTTCATGCACAGCCTGCTTTTTTTCCTCTAAAGCGGCTGCTTGGGTTATTAGCTGTTGCAGTTGTTTGTAGTCAACTCCTATTAGCCGTTTAGTTTCTTGTGGATTTTTAGTGATGTATTCTAGTAGCGAACTCATGTTCAGTCCCGAAAAAAAGATATTTTACCATCTCTTCCTACTCTTTATTTTATTTTTCGGAGATGTCT